>JAIZWN010000594.1 GCA_020443945.1 Candidatus Thiosymbion ectosymbiont of Robbea hypermnestra
GCCCCCGGACCCTGGCTTGCCTTCTGCGAACAGAATCCGATTGGTATCGGGTTATTGCACGGTAAACACCCGGACGACCTGATTCCGGCCCCCCGGATCGAAGACCCATGGCAACCAATCGCCGATCCCCATGTGGCCTATCCGCCCCAGGGCCTCGGCTTCATTCATCGTGCGTGGCAGCCGCGCCTGGCCCTCGCGGGGACGTTTGGCAGCACTTGGCTTGCAAACAAGCACCCCCTGCTGCCCGATGACTTCAATGACGCCCACAACAACGGCGCCCATCCCGACCTGATCGGGGCCGGACTGGCGCGTGGTCACCTCAAGGGCCATGAAACCCTGCGCCTGGAGCATCTGCTACCGGACCGACCCATCGGCCACTTGGTGCTGCCGGGTTATCGACTGCTGGCTCGTTTGCGACTGCCGAACGGCGTAGACGCCTATCAACGACTCAAGCTGGACACCATCCTCCTCGATATCGACGCACCGGACCAAGCGCGCTGGCGGGTCTATCTATCCTGGCGAGCATGCTGTCCCCTGCATCACATAGCCAACGCGGTCGAGGCGATGCTCATCAAACCCAATGTGACCGGGGGTACGCACCATGGCGGATAAGGAAGCCGCCCGCAAGAGTGGTCGCCCCATCGTCATCAGCCAAACCCCGGACGTCTGCAAGACCCCCATGGGCGCCGCGACGCCGCCGGTGCCCTATCCGGTCACCAAAGACCTTGGCGGTGCCCGGAGTGTTTCGCCGAACGTCAATTTTACCGGCCAACCCGCCTTCATCCTGGACAGTCAAACTCCGGATGTAAGCGGCGATCAAGCCGGCAGCGCCGGCGGCATCAAATCCGGCACCGTCGGCGGCAAGTGCGAACCGATCCAGGGATCGAGCACGGTTCGGGTCAACGGCCAATCCGTCATCCGCCATGGTGATCCCTTCACCATGAACGCCGGCAACACCA
>JAIZWN010000595.1 GCA_020443945.1 Candidatus Thiosymbion ectosymbiont of Robbea hypermnestra
TCGTCCGGGTGTTTACCGTGCAATAACCCGATACCAATCGGATTCTGTTCGCAGAAGGCAAGCCAGGGTCCGGGGGCGCCGTCCGGGCTTGCCGGTGCTTGCAAGCCAGGTAGTAGGGCGGGAAAGTGTAGCGCATCCCGCCGCATCGGTCATTCCAAAGCCAATTCCCGGAGACCATCGTCCGCCGCCCAAGACGGGGTAGATATAGTCCCGCTTCTACATGCTGGTGAAAGCTCTAATACGGCTAAGCGATAAGATGCGACACTTAGCCGTGTTTGATCGGATAGTAATGGACATCATCGATCGGTAAAGACGCTTCGCCAGTCGTCAATGGAATCCGTCAACAGACGACGATGGCGTTCCAACCGATTAACGGTAAAGAAGAAGGTCCTACCGGGAACGAAGGCGCGGATGTCGTTTGGCATTAGCCTGCAACGGAGCGTTGGTTCTGAAGGACCGCCGTCTAAAGGCGGGATGCGCTCCGCTTTCCCGCCCTACGTGGGCTTTTCTGCTAGCGACTCTCAGTCACTCCCCAGACTGTGAGCTTTCATCCATAGGGGTTGGTTGTTACTGGTAATCTAAACGCCTAACCGTACAAAACGTAAAGGGCCGAATTATTCAGAATTCTCCTGTTTAACAAATTACTGTCACGACGATCCCATTTCGAACCCAAAGCTGAACGTCAATACTCTCGATCTCGTATACCACTTCTTCATCATCATCGATTTCAATTACGTTAGGTTCGTCTGAAAGAGTGGTAGGACCGAGCAACCGCACAATATCCTGCAATGTCAAACCAATCAGGTTTTTCCCCTTGTACCAACAGTCCTCGTAACATGCGATCGATATGATCTTGCCATCTTCGCTGTGGATGCGTATATCCTGCCCAGGCATCCTATAGGTTATCCAGCCGGTTGCATCCACGTTTTCTTCCGGGACCTCGATCAACCCTAGCTTGTTGATAAGCGGTTCAATCGCTTCACCGAACGGAAAAGGCCCAACCCCCTGTAGCGGTTCAAAAATCATCTCAGCCATCAGCTCATCTCCTATGGTGTGTTTCACCCTTCTTAGCTTTCTGGGCATTCTGCCGAATGTTTTTAATCTTTCTCTTAATCCGTTTTTTCTCCACACCGCTTGCAGTTTCGAGCTGTTTTTCAAGGTCTTTGATTTGTTTTTCTGCTTTTTCAAGACGACGACCACTGTCGCCGTGTTTTTCAGCTTTGCTGCTGTCTGTCGCCTTTTTTCCAGGTTTTCTATTAGTCCCTTTGACCTTTATCCCATCCCCCGGATTCGTATCGATTTTACCACTACCCTTCGTGCGGCGTGGAAGTTTCCCAGATTCTCCAGCTGCTCCTCCAACCTTTTCAGCGGTCTCTTTAGCAGCCTTTTCAGTAACCTCCTTAGCGGCCTTTTCAGTAACCTCCTTGGCGGCCTTTTCAGTGGCCTCCTTAGCAACTTTTCCAGCAGCCTTTGTAGCCTTTGCAGCCTTTGCAGCCTTGTCGATGCCTTTTGTCCCCACGAAGATGCCAGCTACCCCGGTAACAACATGGCCGATCGCCTCGCCATGTCGCCCCTGTTCCCAATCTTCCTTGACAGGAGCTATGATAGCTTCCAAAGCAGCGCCGGGATCATCCACGATCACTTCAAGGATTTCACCTATTTTATCGATGGTTTCCCCAGGAGGGTGAGTAACGACATACACAACCGCATCTTTGGCAGATTCCACTACTTCCGACACATCGAGATAGATGCTCTTGAAGAAACCCCCAACCTGTTCCAACGCACTGAGGTCTTCCTTTTCGATGGCCGATTCAGCGGTGTCGACGGTATCCGCTATGTTCCTGAAATAGGCTTCATCTTGGTCGGGCGGGGTTGTGGCTTGGTCGATACTCGGTGCCCCGCCGGCGCCTTCGAGGTAGACCAACTGGCCGGTGGTGTTGCCGGCGTTCATGGTGAAGGGATCACCATGGCGGATGACGGATTGGCCGTTGACCCGAACCGTGCTCGAT
>JAIZWN010000596.1 GCA_020443945.1 Candidatus Thiosymbion ectosymbiont of Robbea hypermnestra
TCGTCCGGGTGTTTACCGTGCAATAACCCGATACCAATCGGATTCTGTTCGCAGAAGGCAAGCCAGGGTCCGGGGGCACCGTCCGGGCTTGCCGGTGCTTGCCGGCCACCGCCGAATGCAAGCTCATAGCGGATCGGTACTTGCGTGCATTCCTTAGGCTCCGAGAGTCGCCAGCGTTTCCAGATCCGGGTGCGCTGCCAGAAGCGCTCGCCGGTGACTTGAAGGCGTTTGTGGAACAGGGCCTTACCTGCGCGGTCGATGACAGCGATACCACATTGCCAACGCGGCTCCGGGGAGCCACTCGGACTGTAGGTAATCGCGTTGCAGACCAAATCGGTGCGCGGCTTGGAGGGGACGAAATCGCTCTCGTAGCGGACCGCGGAATGGCCGGGTGCGCCGAAGAACCGGTCTTCACCAAACCACTCGCCTTGGTCGGCCGTGGGGTGAAGATCGAGTTGGGGTCCGGCATCGTCGGGGATGAGTTCAAAACAACCCCGCACCAGGAGAACACTCTGCTCGCGCCCGTCGGGGGCGAGTGCCTCCCAGGTAATTGCCGGAAAGGGGGTGTAGTTGATGAGCTCCATGCCGTTGCGGCTTCAGTTGATGTCCACGACCTTGCCGTCGATCTTGACGCCGTCGCCGCCACTGGTATGGATCAGCTTGCCCTGCAGCTTGATGGTTCCATCCTGTTTCATGACCAGGGAGCTATCGCCGACCACGATCTCCAGCTCATCCCCTGCTTTGATGAAGAATTTTTTGCCCACCAGCACATTCTTCGAGAGCCCGACCTCTTCGGCCTGGATCAGGCCGACGCTGGTGTTCATCGCTCCCCCGACGCTGACCTGATAGGCGGCACCGATACTCAGGGCCTTGGCAGCGGCAATGGTTTCCGCCTTAGCGGCGCCGATGGTCACGGTCTCGCTGCCACCCACCTGCTCGGTCCGATTGGCGCCGATGGAGAGTGTCTCATTGGTACCAACCGTTTCGGTACGGTTGTCGCCGATGGTGATGGTTTCGTTGGCGCCCACGGTTTCGGTGCGGTCGACACCGATGGTGGTGGTCTCGTTCTTGTCTACCGTCTTGGCGCGGTCGTTGCCGACCTGGATGGTCTCGTTGTTGGTGACATCGCGGCTGCGGTCGTTGAGCACATGTTCGCGCAGGTCGTGTTCGATGGTGCTGTCCTTATCGTATTGACCATGCTCACGGATGAGTTCGTTGCCCTTGGTGTCGTCCATGACATACTCGTTATAGCCGCCCCCGCCCTTGGTGCTCTCGGATTTGAGCCCGCTGACGGCGGCGCCGGCGGGCAAGCCGTAGGGGGGCTGATTGGCGTCGTTGTAGACCCGACCGGTGATGATGGGTTGGTCGGGGTCGCCTTCGAGGAATTCGACGATGACCTCCTGGCCGATACGGGGGATGGCCATGGCGCCCCAGCCTTTGCCGGCCCAGGGTTGGGAGACCCGCACCCAGCAGGAGCTCTGCTCATCGGCTTTGCCGTAGCGGTCCCAGTGGAATTGGACCTTGACCCGACCGTATTGGTCAGTCCAGATCTCTTCGCCGGCCTTGCCGACGACGACGGCGGTCTGGGGGCCCTTGACCTGGGGAGTTGGTGTGTTGCGCGGTGGGCGATAGGGGGTCTGGGCCTCCAGGGCGGTGAAGGTGCACTGGAAGACGGGACCGGTACTGGCCTGAGCGGTGGAGCCGAAGGCATCGGATTGCAGCTGGTAGTCGGCGGCAACGACCAGGTATTCCCGATTCTGATCCTCGCGGCGATAGCCGGTCAGGGTGAACAGGGCGCCGGTGGTGAGCCCGCGGGCATTGCCGGCCCCTTGGGCGGTCTCGTAGTCCACATGCAGTTCTTCGATGCGGGTACGTACCCAATCATCGCCCTTGTCGTGCTGGGTGTATCCCCCCGGATAGTCGTAGATCTCCAGGTCCGCACGGGCATGTTCATGGGGGTGAAGCCGCGTTGTCAGCAGCTGCTTGCGCGGGGCCGTGAAGTCGAAGTCCGTGTGGGTGAAGGCGCCGGGCTGGACCGCCCCGGCGACGGACCACTCGTAGATGTGGTCTCGCTCCCGCAGTGCGGTCGCGCTGGGGGGGTAGTAGGGGATCTCCGCGTAACCGGCCGTAGCGTGGTGGGCGCCGTAGTGATCGGCCAGAACCAGGGTGTGCTTGCCGTTCTCGTGCCTGAAGTAATAGTAGATGCCCTCCTGCTCCATCAAGCGGCTGATGAAGTCGAAGTCCGTCTCACGATACTGCACGCAATAGGTCCGGCGGTGGTGGGGACCGCTCAGGGCCTCCTCGAAATCCGCGTAGCCGTGCTCGCGAAAGATTTCCTTGAGGATGTCCGGGACGGTTTGTTCCTGGAAGATGCGACAGTCGGCGGTGCGGGTGAGGAACCAGGTCCAGGGCACCAGGGTGGCTCGGTAGATGGCCAGGGCGCCGTCGAAGCCGGTATGGGCGAAGCGGCTGAAGAGGCCGTTGAAGTAGCGGGCTCCGCCATCGGGAAGGGTGAGCCGCACCGTCGCGGGTTGCCCGAGCAGGGCCTCGTGCCGGAGGGTGATGTCTGTGCTGATCAGGTCCAGCTGGTATGCGAACAGGGTGCTCAGCCGTTCGGTGGCGTGCATACCACGCAGGAGCAGGACATCTTCGCCGAGGGGGGTGGTGATGGCGAGGGTCCGGGCGCGTTGGCTGAGGGACATGGTTTTTTCCATTCATCACCTATTCGGTTTTTTCGGGCAATGCTTGCACGGCTTTCCCTGCCGATATTTTTTGCAGCATTTGCCGGCCTTTTTGCCCATTTCGGCGTCGCGTCTTTCAGCCGCATGGAAGGCATTCGCGCCTACGGCACTTGAATGTCCATCGTTTGTGGCATCTGCTTCGCAAGTCCGGCGAGCTCATTGTCGATCATGAACAACCCCTCGCCGCGTTCGCCGACCAGCTTGACCCGACCGATGATGTTGCTCACCGTCGCTTCCTCCTCGATCTGCTCGGTGACGAACCAGTGCAGGAAGATGCTGGTTGCATGGTCCTTCTCCGCGAGGGTGGCCTCCACCAGGTCGTTGAAGGATGCGGTCACCTCCTGCTCGTGGGCGAGGGTCTTCTCGAACATATCGAGCACCCCCGCGTAGCGGGTCGGCGGTTTATCCACCGCCTCGAGCTCGACTCTGGCCCCCTGGTCATGGAGGTAACGGTAGATCTTCATGGCGTGGGCCGTCTCCTCGTTGTACTTGGCCATGAACCAGGCGGCCATCCCCGCGAGGTTTTCGCTCTCGCTGTGGGCGGACATACTCATGTAAAAGTAGGCCGAGTAGAATTCCTTGTTGATCTGCTGGTTGAGCCTTTGCGCCATGGCGTTCGAGATCATCGTCGAGTCTCCGGGTGTGTTCAGGGCGCCTTGAGAAATTCAAGGCGCCCGTGCGGGGCAGGGATGCCCCACCATCTTTCAAGGTCCCTTTGCAGAGGGATCGGAATGTCGTTTCGTACCCGAATTATACGGAGCCGGACACTGATTTCCCAAGACCGACGAGACATTCCGTCGTTCCTCGTCCGACCCCGACTCCCGCTCATTGTCTTGCCGATTCGTCGAGCCTGGCTCCTCGAGACAAGGACCCCCCCTGAACGACGGCATCTGACCGCTATCCACCGCCGGGAAGGCCGCGTACCTGACGCCTTTGCTGCCCCCTGCCCAGCGCAATCCAACGATCGAGCGGTAGCTCGAAATCGGCAGGCTCCACTCCGCTGTCGGGTAGTGTTGTAGTTAGTGGTGTTGTAATTTTGTTGTCCCTGGGTAGGGTATATACGCCGAATCCCGGAAACAACCAAAGCAAAACAGGTTACGGTTTTGTCGGCACGCGCATCGCAATCTGCTAATAGGACAGGATTAACAGGATTTTC
>JAIZWN010000597.1 GCA_020443945.1 Candidatus Thiosymbion ectosymbiont of Robbea hypermnestra
GTCGTTGCGCGAGCTTGAAAGAGGGGTGGCTATTCCTGCGCTCGCGCGCCTCGCATCTGACCGCTTCTCGCCGCGCTGAGAACGCAAAATAAGGTGAAACGGGGTACTAGTCCCACAGCAGTTTGAGTGAGACGGCGAGCGCGGCCACGACCAGGGCCGGTCGGATCAGGTGTGCCCCATGGCGCAGCACCAGGCGTGAGCCGATCCAGGCGCCGATGATTTGCCCGATGCCCATGAGCAGGCCGAGCGACCAGACCATATGCCCGCCGGGCAGGAAGCAGATCGATGGCGTCCTTGTGGAGGAAGTTGGCGGTGGCGGTGAAGCTGCCGCAGAGGGCCTGGATTTTGTTGGTGGCGACGGCGGCGACGGGCGGCAGACCGACCCAGAGCAGGGCCGGCAACGAAATCAGCCCACCGCCGCCGGCGAGGGTGTTCACCAGACCGGCGAGTAGGGCGAGGGCGAAGAGCAGGAGGGAGGTGTCGAGGCTTTCCAAGAGCTTGGTTGAAAAATATTCGGGAAATAACCAGTTTAACCCTGTAGCTCTGCCACTCCAGGTGATTTTATCCATGCCCGCGCTCGCCGTCCGCAATCTCGCCAAGGTGTACCGCAATGGTCACGAGGCCCTGCACGGGGTGGACCTGACGGTGACGGAGGGCGATTTTTTTGCCTTGTTGGGGCCCAACGGCGCCGGCAAGTCGACCCTGATCGGTATCATTACCTCTCTGATCAACAAGACGGAAGGGGAGGTGCGGGTCTTCGGCCATGATCTGGATCGGGAGCCGGAGGCGGTGAAGGCCTGTTTGGGCCTGGTGCCCCAGGAGTTCAACTGCAACCTGTTCCTCCCGGTGGTCGAGGTGATTCTGAATCAGGCCGGTTACCATGGTATCCCACGGCGCGAGGCCGGGTCGCAAGCGGAATACTATCTTCGCCGGCTCGAGCTCTGGGACCGGCGGGGTTCGCAGACGCGGTTGTTGTCCGGCGGCATGAAGCGGCGCCTGATGATCGCCCGCGCCCTGGTGCATCGGCCGCGGCTGCTGATTCTGGACGAGCCTACCGCCGGGATGGATGTGGAGATCCGTCATATCATGTGGACCTTCTTGCGTGAGCTCAATGCCGAGGGTACGACTATTATCCTCACGACCCATTATCTGGAGGAGGCCGAAAGCCTGTGCCGCCATATCGCCATCATCGACGGCGGCCGGATCGCGGAGAGCGTGGAGCTGGGGGGTCTGCTCGGCAGGCTGAAGACCGAGGCCTTTGTGCTGGATCTCAAGGGACGGCCGGCGCGATTGCCCCGACTCGATGGCTTTGCGCTCAATCCGCTCGATGACCATAGTCTGGAGGTGACGGTGACCAAGGGCAACAGCCTCAACGGCTTGTTCGCTGCCCTCTCGCGCCACGGCATCGAGGTCGTCAGCCTGCGTAACAAGCGGAGCCGGCTCGAACAGCTGTTTCTTACCCTGATGGAGGGGAAGGGTGCGAAATAAGGTGAAATGGAGTACGCATACCATGGGCCACTACCGGCATGATTGGATCGCCTTTTCCACCATTCTGCGAAAGGAAATTCTGCGTTTTTCCCGCATCTGGGTGCAGACGCTGTTACCCTCGGCGATTTCCGCGACCCTGTACCTCGTAATCTTCGGTCGGCTGATCGGCGAGCGGATCGGGCCCATGGGCGGTTTCGCCTATCTGGATTTCATCGTCCCCGGATTGGTCCTGATGGCGGTGTTGACCAATGCCTATTCCAATGTGGTGACCTCCTTTTATTCGAGCAGATTTTCCCGTTATGTGGAGGAGCTTCTGGTGGCCCCGGTTCCCGATTGGGTGATTCTGGCCGGCTTCGTCGCCGGTGGCGTCGCGCGGGGGTTTATGGTGGGTATCCTGGTGATCGCGGTGGCCCTCGTCTTTACCCGGCTCCAGATCCACAGCTATGGCGTGACCCTGCTGGTATTTCTGCTCACCGCCGTGCTCTTTTCCCTCGGGGGCTTCATCAATGCCGTCTATGCCGATGGCTTCGATGACATTGCGATCATCCCGACCTTCGTGCTGACGCCGCTGACCTATCTGGGGGGAGTCTTCTATTCGCTCGATCTGTTGCCGGCCTTTTGGCAGAATCTATCCCTCGCCAATCCGGTGCTCTATATGATCAATGCCTTTCGCTTCGGGTTGCTGGGGGTGAGTGATATCCCCGTGGGCGTGGCCTTCGCGATTATCCTGGGTGTTATCGTCCTGTTGACCCTCTACAGCCTGCATCTGCTGCGTCACGGCGTCGGCATCAAGAGCTAATCCAGAAACGGATTTCTGATCTGATCGGGCGCCGGCCTGGGCAGCTCGCTGCCCGGAGCATCGGCAAGGGCAGCGGTTTGTTCCGAGGCGGGGGGAGGCTGCTCCCCTCGAGCGCGTCGTGCCTTGTCTACGGCTTGCTGGTGGGGGTCGCTGAAAAAGATACCCGCCAGAAAGGCGAAGTAGACCATGTTTGCGGGAATGAACAGGTTATAGTCGACAAGCTCATGGAGCAGCAAAAGAAAAATGCCTATACCTGCGCCGACTTGCAGAAAGCGGAAGCGTGACCAGGCCTCTCGGGTCCAGACCTTCCCCCAGCGGGCCAGGTACAGGCCGAGCAACAAGGCAATGAGGAGGGCCGCGAAGGCGCCGCCCTCGAACAGCCACTCCAGGTAGTCGTTGTGCGCGTGATTGATGAAGTGACTACCCAACTCGAGGGGATGAAAGGCGTGGAAGATATCCGGATAGGTACCCGGACCGCTGCCGAGCGGAAAGAGGTCGCGAATGCCCTCCAGGGTGGCCGAAAAGATGGTCCACCGGGTGTCTTCCAGCAGATCAGGGGATGCGAAACGGTCGAGTATCGGGGCCAACCCGATGGCGATTCCGATTCCGAGCGCAGATGCGACGATGGTCCCGGTTACCCCATACACATTGTCGCCGCCGATCCGGCGACCGAAACCCAGGGTGACGGCGAGAACCCCTAATATGGTGAGGGCGATGCCGGTGCGGGAGCGCGTGAAGACCATGCCTACGATCAGGAGCAGAATCAGTGCGCCGTAGAGAAACGCCGTATGACCCCGAAAGATGGAGAGAAAGAGAATACGTCCCCGCCCACCCCGTGGATGGAGCTGCTTGTTGCGACCGAGGGAATGGAAAAACAGCGCGAACGTGATCGGTAAGGCCATCTCGATCAGGCCCGCGAGGTGATTGCGATTCGCATAGGTACCGATACCGCCTCCGGTTTCGATTCCGGGATAGGTATGGGAGAGCCCAAAGTACAACAGAGGGATTTTCGATCCGCTGCCGAACTGTATGAGTCCCAGTGCTGCCTGGACACCGGCAATTGCAATGAGGAGCAGGATGAGGGGATACAATCGGCGGTGAGAAAGCTTCCTGGTGGCGACGAAGACGGCGACGGGGAGCAGGAGCGTCAGCCAGGCCGATGTGGTCTCAAACGGGTAGAGGGATAGGGTAGGGGCCCGGTCGGGATGATCTGGTCCGGCCAGGGCGAGCGCCTCGACGTATCTGTCGCGTCCGGGCAGCCAATCCAAGGGTAAACCCGGCAAGGGGACGATGAAAAGAAGAGGGAAAAGAAGCAGCAGCGCAAGGGCCGTTACTTCCGACTTCGTCAGGGTAGGGGAAGCGGTCGGTGTCCAGAGTGACAGCAGGAGCATCAGGACAGCGCACAGCTGCAGCACAAGCAGGGGAATCGGCCCGTGTCCGGCGCGAAACAGGGATGCGAAGATCAACAGGGCGCCGAGAAGCCAGGAGAGTACGGCCGTGCGGTGTCCGGTGGGATTGTCGGTTACCATGTGAAAATACGATCCGTGTTTTCCGAAATCGAAGGTCGATCACTATATGATACCCTAATGGAGACCTTGAAAAATTGTCGGGGAGTGATTTTTCAAGGTCCCCCTGAGGCATTACCGAAAGTTTTATACGTGTTTGCCCTGTATCCCGAGTCACCGTTATGAATCTCACTCGCATGCGGTCTTGCCGTTTCCTCCTCGCCTTTTTTGCGGTGCTGCTTGTCTATGGGTGTTCGTCGCCTGGGGTGATCACCTTATCGGATGGCGGACGGGCGGTGCCGATCGTCGATGGGCCGCCGCCGAACCCGGGTCGCGACATTGTTTATCGCATCAGGCCGTATGATCTGTTGGAGATCAGGGTTTTCCAGGCCGATGAGCTATCCGGTAACGAACGCGTGAGCGGGGATGGTAAGATCATTCTGCCCCTGATCGGCGGCGTATCCATCGTCGGGCTTACGCCACGGGAAGCGGAGCGGAAGCTTGCCCATGTTCTCAGGCGGGCCTATCTCCAGGACCCCCAGGTGGATCTCTTCGTCGCGGAATATGCCGACCAGGAGATAACGGTATCCGGTGCGGTGCACAAGCCGGACGTATTTCCGATCAAGGGGCGTACCTCGTTGATGCAGGCGATTGCACAGGCGGGTGGGCTTGAGCGGTTGGCGAAGGAGGACGAGATCATCGTTTTCCGCGGCCAGGGGACCCCTCAGGCGAGGATTTATATCGTCGATTTCGATGCTGTCCGGAACGGCAGTCTGCCGGATCCCGTCCTGGTGGCTAACGACCGTATCCTTGTGCCCGAGTCGGCGGGCGCCTTCTTCTTCAAGGAAGTGATGGATACGTTACGGGGCTTTGTGTCTCTCATTCCCCTCGCAACCCTCTAGCGAGCAAAGTATAAATCGATGTCGAGTGCAACGGATTCGGAGGGTGTAATTCGGCTCGGCCGTCAGCTCGATCCGGTGGTACAGGATGGAGGTTTGGGTCAGCCGAATGTACTTCGGGTTGCCCTGAAAAACGGGACGGAGGAGAGCGACCAGGACTTCATCGATCTTCAGGAGTATTGGAATATCCTGATACGGCGCAAGGCCACCGTTATCGCGGTTCTGGCCGTTGCGATGGCGGTCGCGCTACTGGCTACCTTTTTGTCGCCGCGGATTTTTCGCGCCGAGGTACTGATCCAGATAGATCGTGAGAAGGGAAAGGTGCTCGAATACCAGAACCTGGCGGTGCAGGAATCGATCAATGCCAGGGATTTTTATCAGACCCAGTACGAGCTTCTGCAGAGCAGACGCCTTGCGGGGCGGGTCATCGATCAGCTCGGCCTGCGGCCCGCGGTCAGCGCCAACGAACCGGATACGCGTACGCCCTCGTTTTTCGGTGAAGTGATGGGTACGGTCGGGGACTGGATAAAAGGTGACGGTGCCGACGTGGAAAAGGCGCCGGAGCCCGATATGGAAGGTTCGTTCCTGGGTAATCTCGGGGTCTATCCGGTCAAGAATTCCAGATTGGTTCGGGTGAGTTATGACAGCTCGGATCCTGAAAAGGCGGCTATGATCGTCAATGCCGTTGCCGAGAATTTCACCCGGATGAACCTCGATCGCCGTTATGAGTCGTTATTGTTCGCCAGAAAATTTCTGGAAGAGCAGACACAGCAGGTGCGGGCGAACCTGGAGGACTCCGAAAGGCATTTGGCGGCCTATGCACGCGAACGGGGAATCATCAATCTCGATGATAGGCTCCAGATCCTGATGCAGAAGCTCAAGGCTATGAGTGCGGAGCTTATCCGAGCGGAATCGGAGCGCATCTCGGCGGAGGCCGTTTATCTGGAAATGAAGGAAGAGGGAGCGGCTGGCACCGCCAGTGTGATCGAGAACCTAGTCGTTCAGCGTCTCAAGGAACGCAAGTCCGAGCTCGATATCGAGTACCGGGAGCAGAGCAGGATCTATAAACCCGGCTATCCGCGGATACGGCAGCTGCGAGAGAAGATTGACGAGCTCGATCGGAAAATCGTCGCGGAATCCGCGATGATCGCTCGCTCGGTCCGAACCGGCTTCGAGGCCAAGGTGCGTAAGGAGGCGAAGATCAGAATGCGCATCGGCGAGATCAAGGAAGAGATTCTCGCGCTCCAGGATCGCAGCACCGATTATCAGACGTTCAAACGGGAGGTGGATACGAACCGGCAGCTCTACGACGGTCTGCTGCAGCGCATGAAGGAGGTGGGCGTCGCCGTCGGTATCGGGGCCAACAATATCTCGGTTGTCGATGCCGCCCGGGTCCCGCGTAGCCCCTATACGCCGAATCTGAGGAAGAATCTTGCGATCGCGCTTGTACTCGGCTTGTTCGGCGGCGTCTTGTCGGCCTTTCTCTCCGAGACCATGGACGACACGGTGAAGAGTAGCGAGCAGATAGAAAAAAGTACCGGGATACCCGTGTTGGGTATCAGCCCGCTCGTATCCGTCCCGAATCGGGATGACGGGGTGCGGGCCATTGCGTCGCTCGCCTACCGGGAGCCGAGAAGTCGCCTCGCCGAGGCCTTCCGTTCGATCCGTACCTCCCTCGTTTTGGCGACCTCGGAGGGGGCCCCCAGGGCTCTTCACTTCACGAGCGCAAGCCCCAATGAGGGCAAGACGAGCGCGGCCGTGAGTACGGCGATCACCTTCGCGCGGACCGGCAGCAAGGTATTGCTCATCGACGCGGATTTACGTAATCCGTCGCTGCACAAGGTGTTTTCTCTTGCGAACGCGCGAGGGCTCACGAACTATCTGACCCATGACGCCGAGCCCGCGCAGATTGCCCTGCCGACGCCGGTCACGGGTCTGTTTGCGATCACCAGCGGGCCTTTGCCGCCGGACCCGGTCGAGCTCCTTGCCGGCGGCAGAATGCGCGATCTTATCGGTTTGGCGCGGGAGAAGTTCGATTATGTGATCATCGATGGGCCGCCGGTTGTCGGGTTGGCGGATGCCCTGGTGCTCGCGGACCTGGCCGGTGCGAGCCTGTTTGTTGTCGAAGCGGCCAGGACGCGCACCGGCGTTCTGGAGTCCGCGATCAAGCGGTTGCGGGCGGTAAACGCGCGGGTTATCGGTTGTCTGCTCACCAAGGTCGATCAAGCGAGTAGTCGTTATTATGGATACGATTACGATTACGATTACGGTTATGGCTACGGTGCCGCAGAGAGGTCGGTCGCTCTGCCCGAACAGTCAATATCCTGAGCGGTTTCCTTTCCCGGGTAGTGTCTTGATCTTGTTGTTTCCGGGATTCAAACAGAGATAACCCGCTACCGCGTATACGCGGATACAACCAGGTTACAACCCCCCCTTTCCCGAACTCTCGGGAAAGATCGCGTCACGCGGCCCCGTCCGCGCGAGCCACGGGATTGCCTCCGCGAGCAGCCGGTGATCGATACCGGGATGCCCGCGATTCATCGTTTGCCCGGCAACCGGTGTTTGTCCCCTTCCCCTTGGTCATCACGCAGCAGTCGGTACCTCCTGAGCACCCCATTTCACCTGATTTTACACCCCCTTAAGCCCCCAAACGCGCCAGGGAACGGCACGCAGGAAATTAAGAGGCTGTCTAAAAACTCAAGCCGTGCCGTGCGGTCCAGGTCAGCCCCGGTCCTATAAGGCTGGCTACGGCCCAAAGCCCCTCGCCCCTGGCGGGAGAGGGGTGGCAGGGAGAGGGGGTTCCAACCATCCCCAGCGGATGACTTTTCGGTTGCGATTTCCGCTCGCCTGTTTGATCCCCCTCTCCCCGGCCCTCTCCCGGTGGGAGAGGGA
>JAIZWN010000598.1 GCA_020443945.1 Candidatus Thiosymbion ectosymbiont of Robbea hypermnestra
ACGATTGGAAGACCGCACGAACCACGCAGAATGGCTCGACCTGTCAGCGGTGGCGCCGTCACTTTGTTGTCCCTGGGGATATACACTGAATCCCGGAAACAACAAAGTTAGAACACTACCCAGACGGTCTACTCCGTTCCATCGCTGAAAATTTACCATTCCCACTACTGATTCCGGGGTCGTTTTCGCAAACCCCGTCGAGCAGCTCCGATAGCCTCCGCAAGGCGCCCTGGTTTGCCCGCACCACCCGCCGTCCCTGCTCGCCGATGCGCGATCTCAGCGTCGCATCCCCGAGCCATTTCTGCATACAGTGCGCCAATGCCTGGGCGTCCCTTACCTGGACCGCCGCGCCTTCCCGCACCATGAGCTCGGTGATTTGGGCGAAGTTGAAGACGTGGGGGCCCACGGCGACGGGCACGCCCTCCGCCGCCGCCTCCAGCAGATTGTGGCCGCCGGTGGGAACCAGGCTGCCCCCGATGAAGGCGGCATCGCCCGCGGCGAGAAAGGCCGGCAGCTCCCCCATGGTATCGCCGAGGAACACGGAGATCCGCTCGTTGCAGGGCTTCCCGGCAGCGCGGCGCGCCAGCCCGAAGCCTCGGCGTTCGATCAGCGCCGCGACCCGCTCGAAGCGCTCGGGATGGCGCGGCACCAGGACCAGCAGGGCCGCCGGTAGCCGGTCCAGGACCTGGCGATGGGCGTCGAGGATCGGCTCCTCCTCGCCCTCGTGGGTGCTCGCGGCGACCCAGATCGGGCGTTGAATACCCCAGAGGCGGCGTAGAGCCTCGGCCTGGTCGAGCATACTGCCGGGCCGGCGGACATCGAACTTGAGGTTACCCGTCACCCGTACCCGCGCGGCGGGCGCGCCCAAGGCCCGGAAGCGGGCCGCATCGGCGGGGCCCTGGGCGCCGATCGCCGCGAACCGTCGCAGGGTCTCGCCGGTGAAATCGCCGAGCCGGGCGTACCCTTTCGCGGATCGGGCGGACAATCGGGCGTTGGCCAGCACCACCGGAATCCCACGGCGCTCGCAGGCGCTCAGCATGTTGGGCCAGATCTCGGTTTCCATGACGACCGCGAGCCGGGGACCGGCCGCGTCGAGAAAGCGGTTCATGATCGGCGTCAGGTCGAAGGGCGTATACAGATGGTGAACCGCGTCCGCGAACAGGCCGCGCAGGCGTTCGGCGCCGGTGGGCGTGGTGGTGGTGACCAAGAGACCGGCGGCCGGATATCGGTCGAGGAGATGTCGGATGAGCGGCGCGGCCGCCTGGACCTCGCCCACGGAAACGGCATGGAGCCAGATACCGGCCCGGAGCGGACGGCGGCCGTAGAAGCCGAGCCGCTCGCGCCAGCGTTCCCGGTACGCCGAGGCGTAACGGCCGCGCCAGATCAGACGCAGCAGCAGAACGGGAAGGGCGAGATACAGTAGCAGGCTGTAGAGCCGCGCCATGGCGAAGGCAAGGTCAGTGTCGGGCGGCAGAAGGCCACCCGGCCGGTAAATCGGTGGCGATCACGGGAGCTTGCTCGCCACCCTTGGGGGAACGCGGGTCCGCCCACCCGGCGAGCCATGGGGACGGTAATCCGGCTGCCCACCGGTTGCCCGCGGGGGTGACCGGGGTCGCCGATCGAGACCGGTATCCCACGCCGGCGATTGCGGCCGATCCGGGCACCGGTTCAGAGCCCCAGGAGCCTGCCCATGTTATCGAGACCCACCTGGCAGATGCCCTGGATGATCTTGACGGCCTCATTGTCGGATACCTCCCCGGCCTGAAAGTCCCCGGACCACTCGACCGTGCAGCCTTTGCCGTCGGCATTCGGTCGGACGGCGATGGTCCCCTGATAATCCCGTATCGCCAGGGGGCTTTCGAGAACGGAATAGCTGTACCTGTGTTCCTCGCCGGTGGTCTCGATCCGCTCGACAATCGATCCGCCTCCCAACACGTGCAGGGTGCGCTCGCGGCCGTCGTCCGACAGCTCGGATTTCGCGATGGCCGGATGCCAGTCGGGCAGCGGGTTGAAGCCGCCGATCAGCCTCCAAACGCTCTCGGCGCTGGTCGGCAGCTCGGTCGAGAGAGTGACTTTCGACATGGCCGTCTTTCCTCCGGGTATTTGCCGACGACAGTGATGGCGTTGCAGGTGATAGAGTAATACCCCGATCACGGAATACCGAAAGGGTACGACCAGCCCGGCACCATGTCTATCGACGATAACGAGAGGACCCGGATCGTCCCCCAGGATACCCGCCCCCGTAGCGGTGCCGCCGGCGTTGAGGTCCGGTATCCGGGCCCGGACAATCGGCCGAGCTACACAAGCTACGCCCATGCCTTTACGATCGGACGGGGGGAGGACTGCACCATCCGCCTCGCCGACCCGGAGGTGAGCCGACACCATGCGGAGATCTTCCCGCAAGACGGGGCCTGGTGGGTCCGGGATCTTGGGAGCAGCAACGGGACCCTGGTCAACGGACGCCCCATCGATCGGTTAAGGCTCACCGGCACCGTCACCCTGGCGCTCGGCCAGGACGGCCCCCGGGTCCGGGTGACGGCCCCGCCGCCCCCGG
>JAIZWN010000599.1 GCA_020443945.1 Candidatus Thiosymbion ectosymbiont of Robbea hypermnestra
ACGATTGGAAGACCGCACGAACCACGCAGAATGGCTCGACCTGTCAGCGGTGGCGCCGTCACTTTGTTGTCCCTGGGTATATACACTGAATCCCGGAAACAACAAAGTTAGAACACTACCCCATTTTGATGGGCACGCTTCGCTCCCGGCGAGATGCCGAGGGTCCCGGTTTCCTATGGTCCATGCCCGCGAGGCTGACAGGATGCCGGTGGTCCCGGTTTCCTACACGAGCGCCAAAGGGGTCAGGGGGGTAGTGTTCGGCGGTCAGGCCGTCGAGTTGGAGGGGACGGGCCAGGACGCGGCCGTCGGGTCTCAGATCGCCGGCAAGGGTAAGGGATCTATGGAGGAAAACGGCATCAGGAAGTAGCGACGGCCGGTAAGGGCACCGAGAGCCAAGAGGGTAGTGCATCCGCTTGGTTTTCACTGGGTTGTGGTAAGGGTTTGCCATCAAGCCGTGGTCTGCCGGTGGCGTCCAGCCGCAGCCGGCCCTGGGCGAACCAGTGTACGACTTGGGGGTAGATGCGGTGTTCCTGGCACAGCACTCGGGCGGCGAGTCCCTCCGGGTCGTCGCCCGGCTCTACGGGCACCTTGGCCTGTAGTACCACCGGGCCGCCGTCCAGCTCTTCGGTGACGAAGTGGACGCTGGCTCCGTGGAGGGTCTCGCCGGCCGCCAGAACCCGTTGGTGGGTGTGCAGGCCGCGGAATTTGGGGAGCAGGGAGGGATGGATGTTGAGCAGGCGTCCCCGGAAGCGGGCGACGAACGCCGGGGTGAGGATGCGCATGAAGCCCGCCAGGATGACCAGGCCGGGGTCGAATTCGTCGATCAGCGCCCCCAGAGCGGCGTCGTAGGCCTCCCGGCTCGGATAGTCCCGGTGGTTCAGAAGTCGGGTCGGGATGCCGGCGTTGCGGGTGCGTTCCAGGCCGAAGGCGTCCGGCTCGTTGCTGATGACGGCGCGGATGCGGATGGGCAGGTCCGCTTGCGCCCTGTCGATGAGGGCCTGCAGGTTGCTGCCGCTGCCGGAGATGAGTACCACTACCTGCATTTTATGCCTTGCCATATTCGATTATTCCTTATTGTTGGGGTTCACAAGCTCACCCCAACCTACGGTTTTCTATCACTCTGGTATTTACCACTACCAGTACTTGAAATATGGAGCGAAGTGGAAATCGCCTGTTCGTTTCGCGTTCTGAAAAATTGTAAGGAAGCAATTTTTGAAGGTCTCCTCAAGCAACGCTTGATTTACAGCAAACCAAGCTGTTCTCTGGCTTGCCGAATAGTAAGCATTTCTTTGTCTTCGGATCGCTGGTCCAGAAGATTCATGAGCTCTTGATTTTTTCTGGTCAATTCTATCTCTTGATCGAAATTATCTATTTCCGCCAGAACGAACTCTCTTCCATCCCTTGCCTTTAAGAGAATATTGTTGTGGCTTGCCAGAGCCAGTGCTCCTTCGAGATTAAGCGAGCTACCGGCTAATTCTATCGTTTTCATAGGCAGTACTCTTGGTTCTGGATATAGAGTTTGTTGTGCTTTTTCCAACCAACCGCATTGATTACAACCTGTTTTTCTTTCGGATCGACATCGTAGAATACACGGTATTTTTGGATCCGTAACTCCCAGCTCGATAGGTTATTCAGTCGCAATCTCTTTTTGTTTCGATTTTCAAAAGCAGGTTTAGTTTTTAGTTGTTCCTCTATCGAGTCTAAAATAAGGGACTGCTCAAATTTTCTGAGAGCTCGTAGATCCCTCAAGGCGTTTTGGGTTAATTTCAGCTCGAACATATTTTTCTAAAGAATACAACGCGAGGGTGAGTACTGTTACCCGACATCTCCCCCGCTGAAGAGGACGTCCGGGGCCCCCGCCGTGGTCTCGATGCGGCCGATGGGCCAAGCCTGTTCTCCGGAGCGGATAAGCAGATCGCAGGCGAGTCCGGCGTCCGCGGCGGGGAGGCAGAGGATCAGGCCGACTCCGCAGTTGAAGGTGCGGAGCATTTCCGGTGTGGTCACTTTCCCTCGGGATTGTAGCCAATCGAAGATGGCCGGGCGGCGCCAGGAGGCGAGGTCGATGCAGGCCCGTGTTCCCTGGGGCAGGATGCGGGGCAGGTTTTCGATCAGTCCCCCGCCGGTGATGTGGGCCATGCCGTGGATCGGTATCTCTTGCATCAGGGGCAGGAGGGATTTGACGTAGATCCGGGTCGGGGCGAGCAGGCGCTCGCCGAGGCTGGCGTCGCCCAGGGGTTCGGCGAGGTCCGCGCCCGTTACCGCGATGATCTTGCGGATCAGGGAGTAGCCGTTGGCGTGTGGTCCGGAGGAGGCCAGGGCGATCAGGGTGTCTCCCGGCCGCACCCGTTCGGGGGTCAGAAGTCGGTCTTTTTCGGCGATGCCGACGCAGAATCCGGCCAGGTCGTAGTCGCCGGGTACATAGAGGCCCGGCATCTCCGCCGTCTCGCCGCCGCACAGGGCGCAGCCGGCGAGTTCGCAGCCCTTGGCGATGCCGGCCACCACGGCGGTGGCGACCGCCAGGTCCAGGCGGCCCGTGGCATAGTAGTCGAGGAAGAACAGGGGCTCAGCGCCGGCGACCAGGATGTCGTTGGCGCACATGGCGACCAGGTCGATGCCCAGGGTGTCGTGGCGGTCGAGCGCCAAGGCCAGCTTGAGCTTGGTCCCTACGCCGTCGGTGCCCGAGACCAGCACCGGTCGGCGGTAGCGGTCCAGGGGCAGCTCGAACAGGGCGCCGAACCCGCCGAGGCCGGTGAGGACCCCGGGCCGGAAGGTGGCGGCGGCCAGGGGCTTGATGCGTTCCACCAGGGCATTGCCCGCATCGATATCGACCCCGGCGTCGCGGTAGCTGAGGGGGGGCCTGTCGTGGGTATCGGGTTCCTGTTGCACCTTGGGCTCCGTGGGTATCGAGCGGCACGGCAGCTCAACCTACCCTACTGTCGTTTCCACCTGTCATTCATCAATAGGGCGACAAGAAAGATGCGGGCGGCCTCATGGGTACGGATTTTTTCCCAATCAGCGAAAGCGGTCTCGGCGAGCCGAACCAGAGTAAGGGTTTCGTCACGGGTCAGACGGGCAGACAAATCATAGTCTGCTGTGTGCCGGGCTCTTTGAAGATCATAGAAGGCAGCGGCCACTGCATCCAGTTCATCAGGATATTCGGAGGGTTCCGAAATAATATTCCGGATATGCTGGGTCAGTCCGCCGTAGCCCGACAAGAATGCCTTCGCCGTGCGCCCCATTTCCGAGTGAGTAAAGCCCCGTGCCACAAGGTTACGTAGCGAATCTCGATTGGAGCCGCTGATCAAGAACCGGCTGGCTTCATCCGTCAGAAGGTGAAAAAGGGCATAGTAAGCGGTCGAAACGGCCCGGCGCAGGCTGGCGCCCTTGGGACGTCTAGGCTCTTTGGTCGCAAGCAGCTGTGCCTGTGCCAGAAGGTCTCGGGGTAAGCTCATAGCACCTGAAGCGTGACCGGATCGACCTCGGATTCGGCGCGAAAGCTCATGTGGAGCCAGCGTTCGATCTGGGTCTCCGAAAGCGCGGTTGAAATCCAACTTCTCGTGGCTTTCCAGTGCTCCGGAAGGTCCTCGGATTCGGCTTCACCGTCCCCGACAATGACCCAGACCCGTACCGCCGGATCGCCGTCCAGGTCTTCATCGAACTCGAAGTGGAAATTCTTGACGAATTCGGGTTGGTCTTTGCGCAACTGGAATTCGAGTCGTTCCTTTTCCGCTCGCTCTCTTTCTTTCATGAGTAGCAACCTGGGTATTCGAAGGCCGATAGGTGGAGAGACCTACTTGCAGGCACCTTGAATTTTTCAAGGTGCCCTTTTACGGGCCTCCTGGTCTCAATGTCTGTGTGTATTGACCGGAAATCCTGTCCCCAACCAATGGAGCCGCAAGGGCGTAGCCGCGACCATCATCCGGCGGTCGGGATGGCGTCACCCGACGGGTTCGCCGATGCGATTACCCGTCTTTTTGAGCACCCGCATGACGGTGGGCGGGGAGATGGATTCCACCACGTCCAGGGCGACCAGCTCGGAGGCCAGCAGGCGTAAGGTCCAACGCGCGTGTCCGGGGGGTGGGTCACTCCGGGCGAGCTGGATCAGACGCGCTTCCTGCCCGGGATCGAGCAGCGGCTCCCGCGACGGCCGATCCTGTTTCTTGCGCGCCAAGGCGGCCTCGAGCCCCTGCTCGACAAAGCGTTGGCGCAGGCTGAACACGGTCCGTGGGGCGCACGAGAAGGCCTCCGCGGCCTGGGCATCACTCCAATCCGGCCCATTGGCGTCGATCTTGAGCAGGACCTTGGCATGTTTGATCTTGTAGGCCACCGCCTGGTCTTTGTCGATCAGCTCGGTGAGCTGCTCGCGTTCTTCTTCCGTCAGTTTTACCAGGTATTTTTTCGCCATGGAGCACCTCCCGAACGGCCGCATGGTTTCTTTGTACCCGTTCGACCTTGAATTTGCAATGTCGATCGAACCCAAGCGCCTGTATCCCCGTTCACCTTAGAGGCTGTCTAAAAACTCAGGCCATGCCGCGCGGTCCAGGTGAGCCGTGGTCCGACCAGGCTGGCTACGGCCAAAAGCCCCTCGCCCCTGGCGGGAGAGGGGTTGGGGAGAGGGGGATCGAAAACCATCCCGCATGCGATCGCGATTGCTTGCAAAATCCCTTCCGGATTACTCATCCGCTCGTTGTGCCAAATCCACCGAGGATCACCCTTTGATCCCCCTCTCCCCGGCCCTCTCCCGGTGGGAGAGGGAGCGTAGAACCGCCGCGCTCGAGCGCTTCTTCCTGGCGGCTTCCGGTAAGCGGGGGCCGTGAAATCCGGTAGTGGTCAATTGGGTAGTGATCGGGGGAATCGCGTAATCGTTGCCACGTCGGCCGTTCCCGACGCAATATGAAAATTAGAGTGAAACCGGATACTAGGCCGCGGGGATGGTAACTCGGGCAAGTTTTTCGAGCGGGGGATAGTATACTGGTTACTTATGGACTGTCCGCCGCGCGAGGTGTTCGCGAAGTTGAGTCTGGAATACCGGGATCTTCCCAACATCATCAGCCTGCTGCGTCTGCTCGCGGTGATACCTGTCTTGTATCTGTTGCTCGAGCGGGAGTTCGGCTGGGCCTTGCTCCTGTTCGTGGCGGCGGGGCTTTCGGATGGGCTCGATGGCTTTCTGGCCAAGCATTACGGCTGGCAGAGCTACTTGGGCGGTATTCTCGATCCCGTGGCGGACAAGGTCTTGCTGGTGGCCTGTTTTCTGGTGCTCGGGGCCTTGTCGCTGATTCCCGCCTGGTTGGTGGCGGGGATCGTGTTTCGGGATCTGCTGATCGTCGGGGGGGCCCTGCTCTACAACTACCGGGTCGAGGCGCTGGAGATCGCCCCGACCTGGGCGAGCAAGCTGAACACGGTGCTCCAGATTCTGTTGATCGTGCTGGTGGTCACGAACGCCGGCCCCCTGCCCTTGCCGGGATGGACCATTCAGGCGTTGATCTGGCTCTGCCTGGCGACCGTGGTCGTGAGCGGCAGCCAGTATGTCTGGATCTGGTCGCGCAAGGCGGCGCAAAAGGGGTTGAAAGAGGGGTAGTGTTCTGATTTTGTTGTTGCCGAATATAAGGAGCCATTTTGGTCCCCTCACCAAAACGCCCTCTCCGGTGAGGTGAGGGGCTTTTGGGGCCGGTAAAATATTCGTGTCTGCCTTCGTGTGTATCCGTGGTTCATGTTTCCAGTTTTTGGGTGCATTCGTACTGGAAACAACAAAGTTAGAACACTACCCGCTGGGACTTTCCTCGGGCGCGACCAAGAGATAATGGGTTATTTCGCGAACACGTCCTCCAGGGATTCGGCGTCCAATACGCGCTCGGCCCACAATTCGATGGTATTCGGGTCGGCGTTGTAGATCCGCTCGGAGATTTCGTCGGGTAAGGGGCCAAAACGAAGGGGAAGTATACGAAGCAACAATTTTGCTTCCCCTTCCAGCAGCCCCTTCCGGATACCTTGTTGCATGCCTTGTTGCATACCCTGCTGTATGCCTTCCTGCAAGGCTTTCTGGCGGACCCTCTTCTCAATGTCCTGGGCGAATTGGGACATCATGGTTTCTTCCTCCTCCGGTCGTACTGCTCGGATAATTCCGCGTAGCGTTCGTTCATCGTAACAATAGACATGGATCAGGTACCGAACGACGGGGCGAAGCGTTTCGGGCGCGTCTTGGAGCGCCTCGATCAAGCGCTCCCTGATTGCCAGCTGTTGCGCCTTTCTGGTGGCGTATTTCATGGCCAACAGCCGGGCGCGTAAGCGGCGGTCTTGGGACAATTCTCGATCCGGAACCCTGCCGAGGTCCAGCACCGGAAAGCGGAAATTGAGCAGATAGGGCCGCCAGCTTTCCTCGGTGGCCACGAGCTGCAGGAATTCGTCGGGAATCTTCCATTCATCAAGACCATGATAAAAAACGAACGGCACGATAGCCGGGAGACGATCCCAATTGCGATGTTGCTTCTCCCACTGTTTGAGGATCTCGACCAGGTATCTAAGTAACTGCCAGCCAACCTTGTTATCCGGCGTGCTCTTGTGCTCGATGAGCACATAAAGGAAAGCGGTTTTGCCGTTGATGGTCTCCACCTTAAATAGCCGATCACTCAGGTGCTCGCGTAACTCTTTGTCCACGAATGAGCTCGGAATCAGCTCGGGGGGCTTAGCGGAGAGGAACTTTACCACTGCTTCAGGCAGGCGTTCCCGCAATAGGGTGCCTGCGGTCTCCGGATAGGAGAGCAGTTCCTTCACGAACCGGTCGTGTGGGTGGGAAATTTTGGCGTCAGTCAATGGCTACCTGAAACCGGTCGGGGACGGATAATGCACCGAATCATACATCAATATCCGAGGGAAACGACCGTGGTCTGTACGCCTAAGATTAAAATCATCGCGGATGATCGGCAACGGCCTGGAAAATTTCTTCGTGTCTTGGTGGCTTGGTGTGAGAAAAAACATTGCACATCACAGCGGTTGGGGGGCTTAAGAGGGTGAAAAATAAGGTGAAATGGGGTACTAGGCATTCAGGAGCTGGCGTATCAGCCACCGGGTTGGGCGGCATTTCCGGCGCAGGCTCTCCCGGTCGATTTCCTCCAGTAGTCCCAGAAGATAGCCTGGCTCCCGCGGACAACGGCGCATGATGTAGTCCACCGCGTCGGCGCCGAGCGCCAGGCCCCGGCGATCGGCGGCCTCCCGGAGCAGCCGCTCGCAATCCTCCTCAGACAAGGCCGACAGCCGGTAACCGGGCCCCCAACCCAGGCGCGAGCGCAGGTCGGGGAGGGTCAGGGACAGCCCGGAAACCGGCGGGCGGGCGCTCACCAGCAGGCCCCGCCCGGATTCCCGCAGGCGGTTGTAGAGGTCGCACAGGCCCTGTTCCCAAACCCCGTCCCCGGCAACGGCCTGGATATCGTCCAGGGCGACCAGCTCCCACAGCTCCAGATTATCGAGCGCGGTGGGGGCCAGCTCCCCATACCCCAGCGGCAAATAAATGGCCGAACGAGCGACCCGCACCGCCTGCCGGCAGGCAGCCTGCAACAGATGGGTCTTGCCGCTGCCGGCGGGGCCGAACAGGTACAGGAAAGGGTCTCCCTCGCCCAGGGACCAGGCGGTGACCGCGGCGATGGCCTCGGCATTGGGACCGGGCACAAAGGCGGCGAAATCCGCTTCCGGTCTGAGCTGGACGGGGAGCGGGAGCTGGCGCATCCGGCCGCCGGATCAGCCGGCCGGCTGGTCCAGGGACAAGGCGATGCGGGCGAGGCGTTTGCCCAGTGCCCGGCAGAGGTCCTTCTCCTCCTCGGTCAGGGGCAGATTACTCTCGGCGCCGGACAGATGGGAGGGGCCGTAAGGGGTGCCGCCAGCGGTAGTCCGCAGCAGCGCCGTCTCGCTGTAGGGCAGCCCCATCAGAAGCATGCCGTGATGCAGCAGGGGCAACATCATGGACAGCAGGGTCGTCTCCTGACCGCCATGGAGACTGGCGGTAGAGGTGAACACCCCGGCCGGTCGGCCGATCAGGTTGCCGGCCATCCACAAGGAGCTGGTGCCGTCGAGGAAGTACTTCATGGGCGCGGCCATATTGCCGTACCGGGTCGGGCTGCCCAGGGCAAGCCCCGCGCAATCCCGCAGGTCCTCCAGCTCGGCGTAGGGGGGACCTTCCTCCGGAACCTGCGCCTGGGTGAACTCGCACCGGGTGGAGACGGCGGGGACGGTGCGCAACCGGGCCTCGATACCCGGGACCTCCTCCACGCCACGGGCGATCAGGCGCGCCATCTCCGCCGTGGCGCCGTAGTGGCTGTAGTACAAAACCAGAATGTAAGGCATGGGCTGATCCTCGCTGATAAAAAATGACCGACATAGGTATACGAACGAAAGGGCGCGGCAACCTCAAGGGCACCTTGAAAAATTCAAGGTGCCCGTGCGGGGCAGGGATGCCCCGCCATGTTTCAAGTACGTAAGTACTTGAAACATGAAGCGAAGTGGAAACCGCGTTTTCACTTCGCGTCTTGAAAAATTGCAGGAAAGCAATTTTTCAAGGTCCCCTCAAGTATGGCACCAAAATCCTATTCCGCTGTCCGATGCCACACCTCCCGACGCCCCGCAAGCAGCGAAATACGCACTGCCCAGGCACAAGCTCCCGAAAACGCAAACTTTTGAAAATTTGTTCTACCGGATCACTACTGTCCGGGTAAATTATCGAATAGATTCAATTGGTTGCTGACTCCACCCCCATGATTTCTGTAACCTA
>JAIZWN010000600.1 GCA_020443945.1 Candidatus Thiosymbion ectosymbiont of Robbea hypermnestra
TCCTGCGCTCACGCGCCTCGCGGCTGGCCACTTCTCGCCGCGCTGAGAGCGAAAAATAAGGTGAAACGAGGCACTAGCCCGACCTACGTGGGCTGATCTGCCCTACGTGGACTTTCTCCCGAGAAAATAGGCCCCGGCGCATGTCGCGCCTTTCCGGGTCTTTCATGGGAGACGATTGTGTCCGCGATGTTTGTGTTCTGGCTGGCGACCTTCGCGGCCGCCAAACTCACCGAGTCGATAGCACCGGCTCGCGCCTACGAAATTCGGCCAAGCTGGTGGCGCTGGTGGCTTGCCCTCAATACGCTGGGATTGGCGCTCTCCCTGGTCACCAACCGGTATTGGCCGCAAGCCATCGATTCCCACGGACGGGGCGGCGCTCAACATCTGATCGGGTTCTACCTGCTCTACAGCTTCGTGAACTACTGGCTCCATCGCGCGAAGCACATCGCCCTCTGGCGGCTGCATGAGCTGCATCACGCGCCGGCGCATATGAGGTCCGATCTCTCCTTCACTTCGGCATCGGTCGGATGCTTCCGTTGTAGAACGATCAAGGGTAGGACTTCGTCGGCCTCGAACCCGTTTTCCCAGATCAGATCCTCGATTTCCTGCGCTAAATCGAGTCTCTTTAGTTGCCGGTGCTGAGCCAATGCCCGTTCCAGGTCGGGTTGATTCTGGGTCAACTCTTCCAACTGCCGTTGAATTTCATGATCGCTCAGGTACTCAACGCCCACTGCCCAATCTCCCCGAAATCGCGAATTGTCCTGAAAAAGATGAGATGGTGAAAATTGGAAACAAAGACTGGAGAATTATGAAGAGCCAATTGTTAATTATTTTCCCCAATCGAATCAGGATCGGTTCAGGCGCATTGTAGAAGTAAATTTCTCAAAAACAACCTTGGAAAATAATCCACATGGATTATTTTCGCCATCTTCCTTACAATAGGAATTTTTAGATTGGCGAGAGGACAGATCATGCCCAATCAGATAGAAATCGAGGATCTGGACCGAATATTGCGCGTTGCGAAAGCACTGAGGATGGTGATTGGGATCGAGGAATTAGCACTCGCACTGCGCACTGAACTATGCCGGTTAAAGGAAGGCAAGGATATCGGCCTGCGAGATGACGCAGGAAAACCAATCCGGTCTCTGCGGGGTCTTGCCCGGGCCATGGGCAATGAAGGCGCTTATTCTTATCTGTCGAAATTCGCAAATGAGAATGCCCTGCCCTGCATTGTCATTATGAACCAGATTGCAAATACGATGGGCATCCGGTACATCGTCACGAATTTCGATAGCGACTATAAACCTAACTCAAAGCACCAGGATAACCGGCCGATTACGACCCATAAAGCTACCAAAGAGCAAACGTAACCGGCAGGAGTCCTCTCATGAATAACCAGGTACAAGAAGAACTGAAAGATATCCATCTGGCCCTGAAAGGCGTTTCCGGTTTATTGGCCCAAGACGCCGGCGATGCCGATAGTCAGGCTTCCGTAGATGGCATACAGATCGCCAGCCTGTTGAACGCAATCGCGGACAAATGCTCATGCGTCTTGGAGCGGATGACAGAGAATCCTTATTGAGACTTGCTCCCACGCTGGCGTGTGGGAGCCAACAGTCAGCAGCAAATGTGTAACGAACCAAAATATGGTAAAAACACAGAATCAGAGTCATGTCACAACCAGGATTCCTTGAGGGACCTGCATCTTTACAAATGAGTCAAGTTTGTGCACGGCACAAAAACAGTTCTGTCTCTTGTTGGGCGGGAATTGAAATTCTTTGAACCACGGAGGCAGACACGGATAAACACAGATCACAATCTGTGTTTATCCGTGTCTGTCTCGGTGGTTCTTTGGTGCGGTTGGTCACGCGGTGGTGTCTTAGCTTTGTGGTTTCCGGGATTCAGTGTAGAGACCTTCCCTCACCGTCGAAGTCTCGGTTCCGTCGGTGTCGGGGATGCGGCGCCACTGGCGGCGGTCGTTTCTGAGCAGCTGGTCGGCGGCCTTGGGCCCCCAGCTCCCGGCGGCGTAGTTGGGAAAATCCCGTGGCGGCATCGCGGCCCAGACGTCCATCACCGATTGCACGATTCTCCAGCCCTTTTCGATGGTGTCGGCGTGCTTGTAGAGGGTCGCATCGCCGTGCATACAGTCATAGATCAGGGTTTCATAGCCGGTGGCCGGCTTGTTGCCGAAGTAGTCTTCGTAGCAGAAATCCATGTTCACGGCGCCGATGCGCATGGCGGGGCCGGGTATCTTGGCCCCGAAGCTCATCTGGATGCCCTCGGCGGGCTGGATGCGCAGCACCAGCATGTCGGGGTCGACATGGTTTACGTCCGTGTTCTTGAACATGACCTTGGGCGCTCGCTTGAATTGGATCGCAATCTCCGTGTGCTGGGTGGCCAGCCGTTTGCCGGTGCGCAGATAGAAGGGCACGCCGGCCCACCGCCAGTTGTCCATTCGGAGCTTGAGGGCGGCGAAGGTCTCGGTGCGGGACTGGGGATCGACCCCCGGCGACGCGCGATAGGCCGTCACCCGTTCGCCGTCGGGCAGAGTGCCTGCGCCATACTGCCCGCGCACGGCATGGCGCAGCACATCCTCCGGGGACAGGGGCTCGATGGCGTCGAGCACCTTGTCGACCTCGTCGTGCAGGGCGCTGGACTCGAACGAGTTCGGCGGCTCCATGGCGATGAAGCCGAGCAATACCAGCAGGTGGTTGGCGATCATGTCCCGCAGGGCGCCCGCCTCCTCGTAATAGGTGCCCCGGTGCTCCACCCCCACGGATTCGGATACCGTAAGCTGCACATGGTCGATGTGGTGGCGGTTCCACAGGGGCTCGATGAAGCCGTTGGCGAAGCGGAACACCATGATGTTCTGCACCGTTTCCTTGCCCAGATAGTGATCGATGCGGTAGATCTGCCGCTCGTCCATATGCCGATGCAGCTCCCGGTTGAGCGCCGTCGCGGAATCCAGATCCTGCCCGAAGGGCTTCTCGACCACCACCCGTCGCCAACGGTTCCCGGTCTCCCGCAGCAGACCGGCCGCGCCCAGGAAACCCGTCACCTTGGCGAAAAGGCTGGGGGGGATCGCCGTATAGAACAGGTAATTACCCCCGGTGCCGCGCCGGGAATCGAGCTCGCGCAGGCGTTCGCGCAGGCGTTCGTATTCGGCGCCCTCGTGGATGTCGATCCGCATGTAGTGGAGACGCGCCACCAGCCGGTCCCAGATCGATTGGTCGAAGGCGGCGCCCACATGTTCCCGGACCGGCTCGGCCATCAGGTCCCGGAAGGCGGCGTCGTCCATTTCCGCGCGGCCGAGCCCGAGGACCGCGAAGCTGTCCGGCAGCAGACGCGCGTTGCACAGGTGGAGCAGGGCCGGGATCAGCTTGCGTCGGGTCAGATCCCCCCCGGCGCCGAAGATGACCATGACATTCGGCACGGCCGGCGGGGTCTGGGTGTAATTGGGCTGCATCAGGGACACGGATCACCTCCTTGGATTTAAGGATTTTACGCTCAAAAAAGCACAAGACGTTTTTCAAATCGAAACCGTTGCAATGCCGGGAATATTTGCGGGGGCCGACGCAAAGGCCATCCGCCGGCACCTGGCTGATATTTTAAAAGAAAATATACCCTTGGCTACATCGATCAATACGGAGAAGGCGCGTTCGGAG
>JAIZWN010000601.1 GCA_020443945.1 Candidatus Thiosymbion ectosymbiont of Robbea hypermnestra
ATCAGTGAACCGATACGCAGTCGATGCGGTTCGCTTCGCTCACTGCCCATCCTACGGGAGCTACCTGAAATAGAAACCGAAACGGGGCACTAGGCGGTCTCCGAACAAATACTGGTAGTGGTGAATTTTCGAGTGGCAGCGCCGTGGAAGGCGACCAACCGCCGGGTATTCCCACTTGAACCTGACCCACTACCGGAATATCGACACCACCCGGACGAGATCGATGAGCAGAAAATACCTCTACGCAATCGTCGCCGACGAGGCCGATGACGCCGTCGGGGAAATCTTGTCCGGGCTCGGCAAGGCCGGCATCGGCGGCGCGAAAATCACGACCCTGACCGTGGACGGCATCGCCGCGGTGACCTCCAACTACCGGGGACCCGCCTCGGTACGGCCGCAACGGCGCAACATCGCCGCCCACCAGGAAATCCTCAAGGCCCTGCTGGCGGTGACCACGCCCCTGCCCATCAGCTTCGGGACCATCGCCGACAATCCCCAGGCCATCCATACCGCCCTGCAACACAGCCACGAGGAGCTCGAGCAGGCGCTGGAACGGGTCCGAGGCAAAGTGGAAATGGGGCTCAACGTCCGTTGGGACCTGGCGAACATCTTCGAATACTTCGTCGACCGGCACCCATCCCTGCGGGCCCTGCGGGACACCCTCTATGCCGGTGGCCGGGAGCCCTCCAGGGACCGCAAAATCGAGCTCGGCCGGCTATTCAACCAACTCCTGGAAGAAGACCGCGAACGTTACACCGCGCAAGTGGAGAAGATCCTCGAGACCTGCTGCGCCGAGCTCCGGCGCGCGGACCCCCGCAAGGAAACCGAGGTCATGCGCCTCTCCTGCCTGGTGACACGCGATGCCCAAGCCACCTTCGAGGCCGCCGTGTTCCGGGTGGCCAAGACCTTCGACGACCACTACGCCTTCGACTTCAACGGCCCCTGGGCGCCGCACAGCTTCGTAGACGTCCCCATCACGCTGTAGGACGGGAAAGCACAGCGCATCCCACCGCGGATTAAAGGTTCCTCGCCAAATTCCAATAGGACAGGATTAACAAGATTTTCAGGATTAACAGGATTCTTTATTGTTTTGCTTTGAGCTTTCGCGCCCGGCGGTACGAATCAAAACGAAGAAAAATTCCGTCAATCCTGCAAATCCTGTCAATCCTGTACTATTGACTGATTAGTCATCCAATCCAACCGCCAACTTGCCGAAGTGGAAAGGCCCTGACATCCAGCTCAATGTTTATCCTCGACGACCTGCTGCTGGGACCCTTCAAGGGGCTCTACTGGATCGGTAAGGAAATCCACGAGGCCGCGCTCACCGAGCAGACATCCCAACGCGAGGCCATCACCACCGCGCTCTCCGAGCTCTACATGGAGCTGGAAACGGGCCGGATCGACGAGGCCGAGTTCGACGCCCGCGAGGCCGAGCTGCTCGACGCCCTGGACCAGCTCCAGGAGTCCTCCCAGGACGAAGCGTGAAGGGCCCCCAATTCCTCCGGCCCGGCGGTGCGCGCCTGCTGCTGTTTGGCGGCAAGGGCGGGGTCGGCAAGACCACCTGCGCCCTGGCGACGGCCCTGCACCGGGCCCGCGCGCACCCCGCCGATCCCCTGCTGCTGGTCTCCACCGACCCGGCCCACTCCCTGGCGGACGGACTGGCCGGCGAGGCACCGCCGCCCAACCTGCGGCTCGAGGAGCTGGACGCTGCTGCCGGTCTGGCGGCGTTTCGCGCCGCGCACGGTGACCAGCTACACGAAATCGCCCGCCGCGGCACCTTCCTCGACGATCGCGACATCGATCGCTTTCTCGCCCTCTCCCTGCCCGGACTGGACGAGCTCATGGCCGTGCTGGCAATCGGTCGCCGGGTAGCCGAAGACCGCTACCGAACGGTCCTGGTGGACACCGCCCCCACCGGCCACACCCTGCGCCTGTTGGCTCTGCCCTCGGCCATGCGCCGCTGGCTGGACCTGCTGGACACCCTCCTGGCAAAGCACCGCTACATGAAGGAGGTATTCCAGGGCCGCTACACCCCCGACGAGCCGGACCGCTTTATCCTGGACCTGGCCGCTGAGATTACGGCCCTGGACCAGCTGCTGCGGGACCCGGAACGTTGCCGATTCGTGCCCGTCACCCTGGCGGAGACCCTGGTCCTGGAAGAGACCATCGACCTGGCCCGCGCCCTGCACGCCGGCGGCATCGCCACCCCGGAGCTGGTGGTCAACCGGCTGTACCCCGACAGCCGGTGTCTCACCTGCACGGCCGCGCGGACCGGGCAACAGGGATGCCTGGCCCGCTATGCCGCGGCGCTCCGGGAAATCGGGCACCCCTGGGGTATCCCCATGCAACCGGCGGAGCCCCGCGGCGGCGCGGCCCTGACCGCGCTCTGGGACGAGGCAACGCCCATCGAGCACCCCCCCGACTCCCCCGCAACGTCGCCCCCACCGCCCGAGAGGGTGTCGCAACAGGCGACACCCGACACCCGCATCGAGGTCGAGGCCCCCTCCCCCGCTCCGGGACCCGACCAGCGCCTGTGGCTCTTCGGCGGCAAGGGCGGCGTGGGCAAGACCACCTTGGCCTGCGCCACCGGCCTGCATCTGGCCGCCACCGCACCCCATCGGCGCATCCTCCTCTTCTCCAGCGACCCGGCCCACTCCCTGGGCGACTGTCTGGCTCTTCCCGTCGGACCGGAGCCGACCCAGATCCGCCGGAACCTGGCCGCCATGGAGGTCGACGCCCAGGGCGAGCTCGCGGCCATGCGCTCGGCCTACGGCGAGGAGCTGGAAGGATTCTTCGCCGCCCTCTCGCCCAACCTGGACTTCACCTTCGACCGGCGGGTCATGGAACAGATGCTGGATTTCGCCCCGCCCGGCATCGACGAAATCGCCGCCCTCACCCGCGCCCTGGTCCTCCTGCGCCAAGGGGACTACGATCTCTTCGTGCTCGACGCGGCCCCCAGCGGCCATCTGATCCGGCTGCTGGAGCTGCCGGAATTGATCGACGACTGGTTGCGGGCCATGTTCGAGCTACTGCTCAAATACAAAGAAACCCTCAGAATTCCGCGTTTCGCCCAACGGCTGGTGCGACTCTCCAGGGACCTCAAATTCCTGCGGGGACTACTCGACAACCCGGACCAGGCCGGTCTGGCGCTGGTCGCCATCCCCGCGGCGCTGGCCCTGGAGGAAAGCCGGGAGCTGGTCGACGCCTGCAACAGAGCGGGGCTCGAGCCCCGACACCTCTTCCTCAATCTGCTGACGCCCCGCGGGGCCTGCTCCCTGTGCGCCGCCCAGGCGGAACGGGACAAAAATCTGGTCGCGGCATTCGCGGCCGCCTTCCCCGCCGTGCCCCGGACCCGGCTCTACCGCGGCGCGCCACCCCGCGGCCCGGCAGCCCTGACAACCCTCGGCGGCGCCCTCTACGGCGTCGGTGACTAGCCCCTGGATTCCGGCACTCCTTGCCGGAATGACGGTGAGGTTTGAACGCTTACGCGATTCCCCCGATCACTACCCAATCGACCACTACCGGATTTCACGGCCCCCGCTCACCGGAAGTAGCCAAGAAGAAGCGTTCGAGCGCGGCGGTTCTACGCTCCCTCTCCCTCAAGGGAGAGGGGCGAGTACCCCATGTCACCTTATTTTGCATCCTCTTAAGCCCCCAAACGCGCCCAGGCAAGGCACAGTGCGCCGGGAATAGTTCTCTCACTCTATTGCCAAGCGCGGTAACGCCGCCTGGGCGCGTTTGGAGGGCTCCCTGCGGGCGCGACGAAAGGGCGCCTTGAAACATTCAAGGCGCCCTTTCATCCTGGTCTCTCTTGGTGGCTTTGCGTCTTTGTGTGATGTTCAACGTTACTCCGCTCGTAAGCCGCTTCATAAATCGGCGATCTCCTCCGGCGTCAACCGGGTGTATTGCGCGATCCTCTCCACAGGCTCGCCGGCTTGCTTCATGGCCTTGGCCATGGCAATGGCTTTTTCCTTCAATCCGGCTTCTCGGCCTTTTTCCATCCCTTCAGCCATTCCTTCTGCCATCCCTTCCTTTTTTCCGTCCAGGCGTCCATCGTGATAGCTGGATTGATACATGCTGGCCTGGTAGCTCAGCTCTTCCAGGTGCCATTCGTAGGCCAGGCGTTCCTGCTCCCCCAGATTCATGATGTCCAGGACTTCCTTGGCCTTCTGCAGGCCCTTGGCCTGGAATTCGCCTTTGATCTCCTGGTTTTTCAGGAAGTAGATCCATTCGTCCAGGGAGTCTTTGGCGATGTCGTCGAATTGCCTGACCTTGAGCAG
>JAIZWN010000602.1 GCA_020443945.1 Candidatus Thiosymbion ectosymbiont of Robbea hypermnestra
TCCTGTACGATTGGAAGACCGCACGAACCACGAAGAATGGCTCGACCTGTCAGCGGTGGCGCCGTCACTTTGTTGTCCCTGGGTATATACGCTGAATCCCGCAAACCACAAATCTAAGACACCACCCAGTACGCCCAGGCGGAGGAGCGGGTTTTGGATTGCGCTGTCCGGTTTGATCGGAATCGCGGTTCTGACCGCCATGGTCTATATCTTGCCGGGGATACGATCTTCCGGTAACCAGGGGACGGATAGATCGACGCGGACCGCTCTCCAGGGAGGGGTCGGCTCCGCCCCTGCCATCTACAGGAAGGCCTGCGCCGCTTGCCATGATACGGGGGTGGCCGGTGCGCCCGGATTCGGCGACCAAACCGCCTGGGATCCCCGTGGCAGGCAGGGTGTCCAGCGGCTTTTGCGGACCGTGGTCGCCGGCAAGGGGGCCATGCCGCCCCGTGGCACCTGTGCGGATTGCTCGGATGCCGACCTCGAGGCCGTGATCGAATATCTGCTGGTCCAGGCCGGCTATGTCCGATTTTGATTTTGAACCGCAAAGGCACAAAGGACACAAAGAAGAGTAAGAGACTGTCCAAAAAGGCCGTCTCTCAGGGGAACGGCCCTGCTTACCGGAAGAAGCCCGGAAGAAGAGCGCGAGAGCGGCCATTTTACTCTCCCTCTCCCACCGGGAGAGGGCCGGGGAGAGGGGGATCAAAAAGATGGTAGTGTTCTAATTCTGTTGTTATCAGTACGGATACACCCAAAAACCGCAGATGTGAACCACGGATATACACGGATGGACACGAATAGTTGGTGATGTTGTAATTTTGTTGTCCCGGGGTATATACGCCGAATCCCGGGAACAACCAACGCCAAACAAGTTACGGTTTTGTCGGCACGCGCGTCGCAATCTGCTAATAGGACAGGATTAACAGGATTTTCAAGATTAAC
>JAIZWN010000603.1 GCA_020443945.1 Candidatus Thiosymbion ectosymbiont of Robbea hypermnestra
TGTGATCTATAGGATGATAGGACAGGCAAAGCCTAGCGTGGTCTCGCGCCCCATCCTACAGATTTTAGGACTACCCGTTTTTTTAGCGCGCGCATCACGGTTACGGGGGAAATGGTCTCCACCACCTCCAGGGTAACCAACTCCGCGGCCAACAACCGCAAGGTCCAGCGTGCGCGTCCTGACGGGGGCGCACTGCACGCAATCTGGATCAGACGCGCTTCTGGTTCGCCATCGA
>JAIZWN010000604.1 GCA_020443945.1 Candidatus Thiosymbion ectosymbiont of Robbea hypermnestra
AATCTGTAGGATGGGGCGCGAGACCACGCTAGGCTTTGCCTGTCCTATCATCCTATAGATCACAGCACTACCGAATTTTCAAGGCGCCCTTTTTCTGAACTTTAGTACCAGCAGGAATCCATGAAGCAACAGGTCGAGTCTCTTGTCACCAGCGCCCTGGAGCGACTTGTCGCCGAGGGTTTTCTTCCGGGGGAGGGGCACGCGGGCGTTCAGGTCGAGCGCACCCGGGATCGGGGCCATGGCGATTTTTCCTCCAACGCGGCCTTGGTCCTGGCCAAGCGGGCCGGCGTCAAGCCGCGCGATCTGGCCGCGCGCCTGGTGGCGACGCTGCCCCCGTCGCCGCTGATCGAACGGGTGGAGGTCGCAGGTCCCGGCTTTGTCAATCTCTTTCTCTCCCCGGCCGCCTACCAGGTCCTGGTGCCCCACATCCTGACGACCGGCGCGGCCTACGGATGCAGCGATTTCGGCGCCGGCCGGCGGGTTCAGGTGGAGTTCGTCTCCGCCAATCCCACCGGCCCCCTGCATGTGGGTCATGGCCGCGGCGCTGCCTACGGCGCCGTGGTGGCGAATCTGTTGGCGGCCGTGGGCTTCGCCGTCCAGCGCGAATATTATGTCAACGACGCCGGTCGGCAGATGGATATCCTGGCGGTCTCCGTATGGCTGCGTTATCTGGAGCTGTGCGGGGAAGAGACCCCCTTTCCGAGCAACGGCTATCAGGGCGACTATGTGTGGGATATCGCCGCCTCCCTGCATCGGGAGCAGGGGGATGCGTATCGCCGCGCCGGCAGCCAGGTCTTCGCCGAGCTGCCACCCGACGAGCCGGTCGGCAATCGGGAGAACCACATCGACGCCCTGATCGCGCGCGCCCGCCGCCTGCTGGGGGACCAGGACTACCGGCGGGTGTTCGAGCGGGGGCTCGAACACCTCCTGGCCGACATCCGCGACGATCTGTCCCACTTCGGGGTGGAGTACGACGAGTGGTACTCCGAGCGTTCCCTGGCCGAGCGCGGCGCCGTCGAGCAGGCCGTCGAGCGCCTGCGCGCCGCCGGGCACCTCTACGAGCGGGACGGCGCGCTCTGGTTTTGCTCCAGCGCCTTCGGGGACGAAAAGGACCGGGTCGTGGCCCGCGACGACGGTCGGACGACCTATTTCGCGTCGGACATCGCTTACCACCTGGACAAGCTGGCGCGCGGCTTCGAGCGCCTGATCGACGTCTGGGGGGCGGACCACCACGGCTATGTGCCGCGGGTCCAGGCGGCCCTGGCGGCCCTGGGGGAAGACCCCGACCGGTTGGACGTACTACTGGTGCAGTTCGCCAGCCTCTACCGTAGCGGCGAGCGGGCGCCGATGTCCACGCGCTCCGGGGACTTCGTCACCTTGCGCCAACTGCGCAAGGAGGTAGGCAGGGACGCAGCCCGCTTCTTTTACATCATGCGCCGTTGCGAGCAGCACCTGGATTTCGATCTCGACCTCGCCAAGTCCCGCTCCGCGGACAACCCGGTCTATTATGTCCAGTATGCCCACGCCCGGATCTGCAGCGTGCTGCGCCAGGCGGCGGAGAAGGGCATCGCCATCGCTCCGAGTCCCGGCGAGACCAACCTGGAACTCTTGACGGCGACCCACGAGCGGAGTCTGCTGGAGGTCCTGTCCCGTTATCCGGAGGTGATCGAGGCCGCCGCGCTCACCCGAGAGCCCCACCAGCTTGCCCATTATCTACGAGAGCTGGCCAACGACTTCCACACCTACTACAACGCCCACCAGTTTTTGGTGGAAAATCGGCGCCTGCGCGACGCCCGCATCAAGCTGATTCTGGCCACGCGGCAAACCCTGCGCAACGGGCTCGACCTGATCGGCGTGTCGGCCCCGGAGACCATGTAAGGGTGGTGTCTTAGGGGGTGTTCTCAATTAAAAAATTATCAACAATACCAACCTGGTATGAGCCGGTAGGGTGGGTCAGGCGCGTGCGCCAAGCACCGCGCTTGCCGCGGTGGCACACGCGCCGTCACCCGCTGGATGGCAACGGGTATCCGCCCCTGGATGGGGTTGTCTTGCGGGTAACTCGCGTAGGATGCGGTGAGTGAAACGAACCGCATCAGTGTGCGCTTGGCGTTGCCGGCGCCACCGCACCGTCATTCCGGGTGGGACCCCGGAATCTAGTGTCCCGTTTCACCCTATTTTACGCTCTCAGCGCGGCGAGAAGCGGTCAGATGCGAGGCGCGTGAGCGCAGGAATAGCCA
>JAIZWN010000605.1 GCA_020443945.1 Candidatus Thiosymbion ectosymbiont of Robbea hypermnestra
CCGTCATTCCGGCAGGGATTGCCGGAACCCAGGTGCCAGGGATGGCCAGTCACCGGAACCTGTGAGGTCCAACTTTTTAATTCTTTTGGACAAAAACACACAGCACGACTCAATTCATCCATCATGTTGAACTGGGACGACCCACTCGCCGACCTCCCGAGCAAACGCGGGAAACCCAAAATACCGCCGCCGCCCGGACCGGTACCGACACCCCTCGCCGCCCCCACCGGCGACCACCACGGGACCGGACCCCGAACCCCCACGACCAGCGACCCGGCGCGTCCGGGACGGGGCCTGATCGCCAACGACATCCTGATGACCACCGCCGGCGCGGCGCCGGTGGTGGATCCCAACCCGACCACCCGGCAGCCGGACCTCGCGCTCCGGGGGCCCGAGCCCGCCGTCCACACCCCCCAACCCCGACAAGCCGCCGAGGGCGGCGGCGCCACCGGGCTGGAAACCCTCGAGCGGGGCGCCGGGCGGGTGCGCGTGGACGACAAGCGGATCATCAACTGCCGCGCCGACCTCAACCAGCTCGTCCCCTTCAAATACGACTGGGCCTGGCAGAAATACCTGGACGCCTGCGCCAACCACTGGATGCCGCAGGAAATCAACATGAACGCGGACATCGCCCTGTGGAAAAACCCCCACGGCCTCACCCAGGACGAACGCACCATCATCCAGCGCAACCTTGGCTTCTTCTCCACCGCCGACTCCCTGGTAGCGAACAACCTGGTACTCGCCGTCTACCGCCACATCTCCAACCCCGAATGCCGCCAATACCTCCTGCGTCAAGCCTTCGAAGAAGCCCTGCACACCCACGCCTACCAATACGCGATAGAAAGCCTGGGATTAGACGAAGGCGAAATCTTCAACATGTACCGGGAAATCCCGGCCGTGGCCCACAAGGCGGAATGGGCCCTGCCCTACACCCAATGCCTGGCCGATCCCCACTTCACCACCGGCACCCCGGAAAACGACCGCAAACTACTGCGCGAGCTGGTCGCCTTCTACCTCATCTTCGAAGGCATCTTCTTCTACGTCGGCTTCGTCCAGATCCTTAGCATGGGCCGCCGCAACAAAATGACCGGCACCGCCGAGCAATTCCAATACATCCTGCGCGACGAATCCATGCACATGAACTTCGGAATCGACGTCATCAACCAAATCAAAATCGAAAACCCACACCTGTGGACCGAAGACTTCAAACAAGAACTGGCGCGCATGATCCGCGACGCCGTCGGCCTGGAAAGCCAATACGCCCACGACACCATGCCCCGCGGCGTACTGGGCCTGAACGCCCCCCTCTTCGACGAATACCTCAAATTCATCGCCAACCGCCGTTGCGCCCAAATCGGCCTGCCCGAACAATACATGGGCGCGACCAACCCCTTCCCCTGGATGTCCGAAGTACTCGACCTCAAAAAAGAAAAAAACTTCTTCGAGACCCGCGTCACCGAATACCGCACCGGCGGCACCCTCTCCTGGGACTAACCATGAACAAACCCACAGCGGCGAATACGGCGGCGCACAAATACCGGACACCATAAGGCCGCGCCGCATGGCTTGAATTTTCAGGCAGCCGCCAAGACACCAGGTAGGATGCGACTGGTTCGTGGAAAAACACGAGGGACCCTGGAAATGGAATAACCTGCTGAACTGGGAAAACCTGGAATTCCTTTTTTCAAGGTCCCCAAAAGGGAGAGGATGCCTCACAAACCTATGTAATAACCGATGCATCAAGTCCACTTAAAGCCTCAAGCCGTAAAGGATCTCAGGCATCTTCCGCAACAAGAGGCAAGACGCATTGCCGATGCGCTCGAAAGGTTGGAAGAAGACTTGTCCGGAGATATCAAGAAGCTTACAAACTTCACGCCTGAATACCGGCTTCGGGTCGGCTCCTATCGTATCTTGTTCGAAGTCGAAAAGCAGAGCTATATAGTGGTTTATCGGATTCTCCACCGCCGTAAAGCCTACCGCAAGAGGTGAATATAATGCTTGAGTTGCATCCGAGTATACTGGAAAAGGACGGTAGAAAAGCCTTTGCCATTCTCACCTATGAAGAGTTCGAGCAGCTTTCAGAAGAACTCTCAAACTACCAGGATTTACAAGACCTACGATCAGCAAAATACGATGAGGGAGAAGCACCGGTCCTCTCGTTGGCCGAGGTCCGAAAACAACTGAACATTTAATACAAAAAGCCCCTTTCCCACCGGGAGAGGATCGGGGAGAGGGGATCAAAAAACGGGTGGTGTCTTAGGGAGCGTCCTAAATCGTAGGATGTGGTGAGCGAAGCGAACCGCATCGACTGACTATCAGCTCACACTCAAAATTATACCGCCAGCGTTCCTCCGACAAAGGCAATTAAATCATAGCCCGCGTGAAATGAACCATGTTTGAATTATCCTGGACACAGGTTGATTCATGAGAAAAACCTGTCATTTTTACGGGAACAAAAACCTCAAGCAAGTGAATGTTCAGTACACATACACACACGACAATAAATACCTTATTGTCAATGAGGTTCCCTGTGAACAATGCGAGTATTGCGGCGAACAATATTTCAAAATGGCAAAAAGGTAAAGGGAGAAATTCGCGTTCCGGTAGAAGGCTTCATTGAAGTCTCGATGCCGAGGGAAATGGGGTCAAGTCTTGATCCGTGACCCTTGAAGGCACGGGTCAAGACCTGACCTCTTTCCCCGTGCTGGTACGCTCAAAAACCCCATCTCTTTAAAAAAATCCTTCGTAATCATCCGGGACCTGACAGGTAACCAAGCAGGCTGGACCTCACCCGTCAGGCCCGAATAGAGCGAGCCGATGCCATCGCCGAGGTCGCCCAGAGGGGGCAAGAAGGTGTGGTACCCACAGCGGCTCACGCTGTGGTCCAAGGATGTTAAATAAGGTGGATATTTTCTATTGTACTACTACTGAGAGAAAATCCACTCTAAAGTTGTCCAGACCCAGAGTAATACTATACCGACGAACTCATATATAGGTATAAACCCTCTCAACCTCGGCTTTAACGAATCTTCTATCATTATCGACGTAGATATAAACGATTACATTGCTTAAATCCGGATCGTAGGTATCAGAGTTAACATCAAATGCCGCTTGGAATCTGCTTGAATGATAGTCGAAATCATATAGCAGACCTCGATCATTGAGAAATCGTTCGATTTTTTCATAACTATCACCGACGGTCAAAGATTGCTCAATGTCACGTCGTAGCTCGATAAGCTTCACGTCATTTCCTCCGCCCATACAAGAAACCGCTATAATTGCGGAAAGCATTTGAGTAAGAAATCGTTTCATATTTGGCACCTTAGAAAAATACAGTTTTCGTAAATGGTGCATTTGTATAATCGATGGACTAGGATCACCTTATAGGTAGAAATACCTACTTTTCAAGGTACTCTCCCAATTATGGATAGTAAGACAACTTTTTGCTTGGAGAACCCAGGCTATGGCCAAGAGCTGAAATATCAGGTTCCGGTCGAGGCATACCCAAGCTTTCTAAGAATGTGAATGCATATGAATTGGAGTTAGGGCCCCAAGGAACGTAAGGAATCTCGTTTTTGTTTGTCACCTGGGCAAATTCCTGCATTCTATTGACTACTTGATCGTACGGGAGATCGATTTCTCCCAAACATTGCTGGTGAATCGTGTTCGATGGTTTATCGAAGGGTAGCTTTTCACTCCAAATACCATACTGTGCGCGAATCGTGCCGAAACCAAAACCACCTGAACCTCCATCACCTGCTGATGCTGACAAGGATCCCCCTGACGCTGATGAACTTGAGGCACTGCTTGATCCTAATAGACCATCTGCGCTCGGCCCCGCCCGAGTAATATACTTCTCGCCAGTTAATGGATTTTCTGCAGTTACAAAGGCATGATATTGACCATGCAATTTATGCCCAGGGGCTTTGGTATACCCAATACATATCTTGGTCTTATTTGGATCTGGTGGCTCTTTCTTAGCCCCTTTGACCTTTATCCCATCCCCTGGATTCGCATCGATTTTACCACTCTTTTTGGATTTTTCCGCTAGATTGCCGGCCTTGGCCGTTATTTTTCCTGGGTCACCTGTCACCATGCTCGCGACAGCCGCCGTTGCCTGTTCCACGAGGGTTTGCTGGTTTTCCCCGGTGAATAGCTGAGTGAAGCCAGCGCCAGCATTATCAGCGCCGATGGCGACCAGAACAGCACCGCCTGCGGTGGTCGCGGGTTTCAGCGCGACGATACCGGTGGCACCTGCAATGATTCCCCCCGTTCCGAAGACCCCTTGCGCGAGTCCTTCCGCTCGGGTCACGATCGCATATTGCTCATTGAGAGCTTGGGCCTTGTCTACGATATTTCCTGCAACTTCCGCTGTCTTGTCTACTGTTGCATCCAGCGTATCAGCGACCCAATCAAAGAATCCCTCCTCCTCATCGAGCGAAGTCGTGGCCTCATCGATACTTGCTACTCCGCCGGCCCCTTCGACATAGACCAACTTACCGATGGTGTTGCCGGCGTTCATGGTGAAGGGATCACCATGGCGGATGACGGATTGGCCGTTGACCCGAACCGTGCTCGAT
>JAIZWN010000606.1 GCA_020443945.1 Candidatus Thiosymbion ectosymbiont of Robbea hypermnestra
GTCCTATCATCCTATAGATCACAGCACTACCAATGATTTTAACGTGTTGTAACATCCTATAAGTTTTAGGACCACCACCAAGACAATTTCCGTTTGCCTTGGCGATCAGAATCTGGCCTTTTGCGGCATGCTCCTCAAATGCGCCGGCAGGAAAGGCTCCAAGCGTACTACTGTTTCGCCGCCAAAGAGCCTTTACTGCATCCAGAAGCTCAGGAACCTGTTGAATACAGGAAATTTCCATAACGGGATATTCCATTCAGTCGGACGCAAATTGTGGCTAAACCAACGCCGAGGACAAATCTCATACCGTTACATTCACCGAAAGCTAGGGCCGTTCTCAATTGCTGGGAACAGGATTGACCAGTCGTTGACGATGCCCGCCGCCTCGACGGCAGGGACGTGGCCTTTGCGGGTGAGCACGTGGAAGAACTCAGCTTACCGCCCTGGCGGTTTCTCGCTCGCGCTCGCTTGCCGTTCGCTCAACCCGTAGGAGGCAGCTACGAATTTCGCTCACGGTGGTGCGGGGGTGGTGTCTTAGATTTGTGGTTTCCAGGATTCAGCGTAGAGACCGCCCCTCACCATCATTGTTGTCCGCAGATTACGCTGATTTTCACGGATTACCGCATTTTTTCATCGGCGAGAATCTGCGTAATCTGCGGATTCAAGCATCACAGATCACAAAACTACAACACTACC
>JAIZWN010000607.1 GCA_020443945.1 Candidatus Thiosymbion ectosymbiont of Robbea hypermnestra
TAATCCTGTACGATTGGAAGACCGCACGAACCACGAAGAATGGCTCGACCTGTCAGCGGTGGTGCCGTAACTTTGTTGTCCCTGGGTATATGCACTGAATCCCGGAAACAACAAAGTTAGAACACTACCGCTATTCCTATGCTCATGTGCCTCACATCTGACCGCTGGCCGCTTCTCGCCGCGCTGAGAATGTAAAATAAGGTGGCATGGGGTACCCCTGTCTCGGGTTATCATTCGGTTGTCTTGGATTTTGTCAGGTAATTGCCGGCCGTGCCGCGGGCGGTGGATCAAGCGAGAAGGAGGTTTCCGAATGAAACGGCTCATAGGCCTGTTCGCGTGTCTGGCGCCGCTCTTTGCCGCCGCGGGGGAGTTCAGCTCCACCCTGGTGGTGCAGACGGGTTTTTTGCGGGAAGGCGATCTGATCGTCCGTAATATCACGGATCTGGAGGCCCGAAAGACCTGTATGACCTTCTATGTGCGTACCGCCGGGACCAGCCCGGTCACCGATTGCTACGATGTGGTCGACGAGTTCGGCGCCGATGTCCGGCAGGCGGCGCATCTGAAGGAGGGGGAATTGGTCATCCGCAAGGTAGAAGATACCAAGAACAACCGTGCCTGCCTGGTCGCCTATGTCAGCACCCCCGGCACCTCGCCGGCGGTGCATTGCTACACGAGCACGCATCGCTTCAAGGAGGGGTTGCAGGTAGACAGCCACTTGCGCGAAGGCGATCTGGATGTGCACCGGATCTCCGACCCGAACGCCGGCGCGACCTGTCTGGTCGCCTTCGTGAAAACCGAGGGAACCGCCCCCTCGACCTTCTGTTATCCGAGTATTCCCCAGGGCATTGGTCCGCTGCGCCAGGAACATACGCTCAAAGAGGGTGACCTGGTGGTGCGGAAGGTCACCGACGGCGCGAACAACAAGGCCTGCCTGATCAGCTACGTGAGCACGGAAGGCACTTCGTCGCGAATGTTTTGCTTCGACCACCGTTGAGATCGCGGGAAGGCGGGAAACAGGTCCCGCTCAGCCGGAGGGTGTCGCCTGTTGCGATACCCTCGTTCGGGCGGGAAGCTTCCCTGCAAATCGTGCGGTGGATCGAGCGTGCCTCTGGCTCCGACGCTCCAGCGTGGGAGCAATTCCAGACGCTCCAGCGTCTTGAAATCCTGGCCGCTGGAGCGGCCCGATTGCGTTCC
>JAIZWN010000608.1 GCA_020443945.1 Candidatus Thiosymbion ectosymbiont of Robbea hypermnestra
TAATCCTGTACGATTGGAAGACCGCACGAACCACGAAGAATGGCTCGACCTGTCAGCGGTGGTGCCGTAACTTTGTTCTCCTTGGCGATATACACTGAATCCCGGAAATAACAAAGTTAGAACACTACCGTTCTTTGGTGCGGTTGGTCACGCCTCGTCGGTCTTAAGGCAGGGAGCGAAGCGTGCCCATCGAAACGGCACCAAGGGCGTAAGGCTGGATTCGATGGGCACGCGGCGCTTTGGGTATCCACAGGCCGCCGGGATGCGCCCGGCGATCGGTCAGCTCATCAGGTGCCGTGAGGCGAGGGTGTCTTCCTCGGCGATGTCGCGCAGGTTGGCATCGCCCTTCCCCGCCAGGCCCAGGAACCAGATGTCCTGACGTTGTTCCTGGGTCAGGTTCTCGGCGTTTGGGTCCAGGTGCCCGATGCGCGCGGGGGGCTGCCCGTCCATTTCCGTCTCGATCACGGTTCCCAGGTAGGGATAGCGCCCCCGCTCCAGGGCCCAGTCCACGGCATCCCCGGCCCGGGCGTGGGCGCGGTTGCGGTGCACCCGCAGCACGCCGTCGCCTGGGTATTGCTCCCAGTTCCCATCGAACCAGTCCGCGGCCGCGCGCCAGTCGTTCGCGCGGGCGTGCCACAGGCCGGTCTCGATGATCCGGTCGCTGCCGGGGGGCAGGGTCTCGAGCTCCGCTCTGGCCCGCTCGAGCGTTCCATTGCCACTGCGCCGCAGGAGTACGGCGCGGCCGAAGGCGGGATCATGGGCAAGGTCCTCGCCGGTGATGTCGGCCAAGGCGTCCGGATCGCCGGCGGGACCCTCCTGAGGGAGCCGGGTTTGCTTGAGCCGAACCGGCTCGCCATTCAGCGCCCCTTGCAGGCGGTGGCGGATCTGGTCCCGCTTGGCGGTACTTTCTTTATTGAAGTCGAGCTGATCGGCCCGGTCCAGGACCTCCCCCGCCTCGGCGAGCCGTTCCAGATCGATCAGGGTATCCGCGAGCCCGATGAGGGTCACGGGATCGCGCGGGAATTGCTGCTGCGCCTCCCGATAGACCGCCACTGCCTGGTCCCTACGGTCGGTGGTACGCAGGGTGTGGGCCAGATCATTACGGCAAACGGGATTGTCCGGGAACAGGCGGATGGCCGTGCGGTAGATCGCTTCGCCCAAGTCGGCATCCCCGTGCAGAACCAGGGCATGGGCGAGCTGGTTGTGGCATTGCACGTTATGCGGAAAGCGCCGGCGGGCGTGCCAATAGACCGCCTGGGCCCGGCGCCAGTCGCCTTCCGCCTCCAGGGCGCGGGCGAGCAGGGACCAGGGGTAGGGATTCTGCGGATTCCAGCGGGCGGCCTCGTGCGCCAGCTCCCGCGCCCACATGGGGTCCGGGCCCAGGAGCCGATTGCCGAGATTGCAGAAGGTACGCACCAGATAGAAGCTATCCCCACTCTCGCGACAGTAGTGACGATGCTGGTCGAGATGTGCCTTGAGCGGTGGTCGGACGGCCAAGAGGTTTTCCGGCAACTGGCGCAGCAGTGGTCGCAAATCGTCGACATGTGGTGGTTGCAGGAAACCCTTGGTCTGCTTTGAATCGGAGGGCCGCAGGGCGGAGGGGTAACGCTGATCCAGCCACCCGCGCACCGGACCGGAGACGTCCCGTGCCTGCACCAGCTCCCGGAAGCGGCGTCCCCACTGGTCGGTGCTCATGGGGTAGATGAACGCCAAAGAGCCCAGTTGGGTAAGCCAGATTTTACCCTTGGGGTCGCTCCCACGGCGGGCCAGGGCCTCGCCATACTCCAGCACCCCGCGCAACAGGGCCTTGGGTACGGAACGCTCCACCTCGCCCTTGTCGTTCGCCGGCATCAGGCGCAGACCGGTGAGGCCGAGGCGTCCATAGCTCTCATCCACGCCCCCCTCAAGTTGGGCGAGCCCGAGCCACAGCTTGAGCAATCGGCGATCCGGTTGCCCCTGGGTCAGGGCGAGGAGCAGCTCGGACTCCGGGTCCATCGTGCTGCCGAAGTAGAAGCCACGCAGCCAGGCACGCAGCCGGCCGTGATTCTCGGCGCACCAGGTCCGGGACTCCGGCAGGGGAACCAGAAGCACGGCTCGGAAGGTCTCGACCAGGGCATCGGAGAAATGCTTGCCTGGAAGGCCCTCCCGTGCCGGGGCGCCGAACGCCTGCGTGAGCCACTCACGCACTGCCCGGTCCGCAAGCGGGATCTGCTCCGGCCTCAGGAGCCGAGTCAGGGCCTCGGCGGGGCGTGCCTGGGCGAAGGGGCCGAGAAAGACACGATCGGCCAGCAGATCGCCGATGGCCTGGACGGGATCGGCGTCGAAACGCTGGTTCCAGCGCACAATGGCCGGACTGATGGGGAGTGGGTTCATGGCTCACCACCGCCGAAGAGCTCGGCGCCGAAGTCGTCACGCCCCGCCTCAATGCGGAGCCAAGGCAGATGAAAGCCCCGCGCCCGTTCGAGGGGTATGGTTACCGGCTCGGCGACGATCCCGACCCGGTAGAAGTGCTCCGGGCGGTACCGAATACGCGGGCTCACAAGCTCATAGCCCATCTCGTAGTCGTTATCGCTTGCCACCGGGGTCAGATTCAGCGTCCTGCCGTAGAGGGGCGCCTCGGTGGCTTCCGGTTTTGGCCGGGGATTGGGAAAGAAGTAGCCATTGATGTTGCCGTCCAGTACGGTGGGAATGGCCGGGTGGCCTTGTCCGTCGAGGGCGTCGATGGCCTCCGATACCGGATAGCGTATGACCAGGATCTCCACCGGCCGTCCAGCGAGACCGGGAGCCAAATGGCCCAACCCGAGACGGTCACGCAACCGCGTGGGCCAATCTTCCACCCCATCCGTCAGGATGTCTTCGACCTGGATCTCGGTGGTGACATAGGCGGGGCGTTGGTCCCGCTTGGCGTTCCAGGCATCGCATAAACCCTGGAGAAAATCCTGGGCGGCATCGTTACCTTGCTGAAACGCCTCTATCGCGGCCCTGATATCCTCGAAGGCGTATCCGTCCGTAGAACAGGGCTGATCCGCCCCTTCGACCCGGATCAGATTCAGGCGCGTATCGATCCGGGTCACCCGATTGCGGTCGTTGAGGGAACGGAAGGTCAAGGGTAGCAGGGATTCACCTGGATCGATGAACAGCTGCTCTTTGGCAAAGCCCCGATGGCGAATGCGCCAGTCGTCGAAATCCGAGACCTTGCCGGAAGCAAAATGGCGTTCGTACAGTTTCAGCGCCTCCTCGGTCGGGCGTTCATCGAGCAGGAAGTTTTGGGTGCAGGCCCGTTCCTCGGGATCGTACCCCTCGGAATCGGTGGGCCTGGAGGCCGCTTCGAGAAGATAGTCATGGAGGTTGGGGATGGTTCGCAGATCCATTGGTTTTTCAGGTCCCCCAAAAATTTTCGCCGGGTCGATATTCATTAATGGTAGCAAGTTCTGCTTGCGCAAGCATCTTCAAAGGCTGATCCAGGCAGGGCAAGCGCGTATAAACTTGTATATTAACAGGCAAATAGGAGAAAGTAGGGGGAAACGGCATACGGAGGTTTCCCCATGAGTAAGCAATATTGAAGAACATTTTTCCACGCTGGAAGAGCCTCGGGTTGAGCGTAACAAGCTTCACGGATTGATGGATATTCTGATCCTGGTCATTTGTGCCGTGAGGTGGCCCCCATTGTCAAGACCACGATTGGGCAAAAAGTAAGTTAAAGTCTGGCCACGTTTGATGATCCTCATG
>JAIZWN010000609.1 GCA_020443945.1 Candidatus Thiosymbion ectosymbiont of Robbea hypermnestra
GCGGTGGCACCGGCAACGCCAAGAGCCGTCCGAGACCACGGCAGAATTCTTCGTGGCTTTGTGGCTTGGTGTGAGAACACGGAAGGCGGTGACCCACCGACAAGTGTATGGGTTTGCTACATTTGGTTTTCGGGGGATTCGGTTAATTGAGAACGCCCCCTGGCGAACCGCGTCGCTGGAAACCGAAACCGCCGGCGTCTTGCCGGCAATCTGCGTTTGGAGCCGGCGGGACGCCGGCGGTCCCAGCTCAGGTCGGGTCGTCCGCCAGGCGTTCCCGCGCCCGGCGGATGGCGGCGCGCACCTGGGTCGGGGCGGTACCGCCGAGGTGGTCCCGAGCGGCCACCGAGCCATCCAGGGTGAGCACCGGGAATACGTCCTCGGTGATCTCCGGGGAGAATCGCCGCAGCTTTTCCAGCGGCAGCTCCGAGAGGTCTTTTTTCTCCCGAATCCCTAAGGCGACCGCCTGGCCGACGATCTCGTGGGCATCGCGGAAGGGAATGCCCTTGCGCACCAGATAGTCCGCCAGGTCGGTAGCGGTGGCGAAGCCTTGGCGCGCCGCCGCGCGCATGCGCTGCGGGTTGCATTTGAGGGCCCCCAGCAGCTCCGCGAATACCTTCAGCGAGCCCTTGAGGTTATCGACCGTATCGAACAGGGGCTCCTTGTCTTCCTGATTGTCCTTGTTGTAGGCCAACGGCTGGCCCTTCATCAGGGTCAGTAGTCCCATCAGGTGTCCGAAGATGCGCCCCGCCTTGCCGCGCACCAGCTCGGGCACGTCCGGATTTTTTTTCTGGGGCATGATGGAGGAGCCGGTACAGAAGGCATCCGAGAGTTCGACGAAGCCGAACTGGGCGGAGGACCAGAGGATGAGCTCCTCGGCGCAGCGCGACAGGTGCATCATCAGGATCGCCGCGGCGGCGGTGAATTCGATGATGAAGTCCCGGTCCGAGACGGCGTCCAGGGAGTTCTCCGCCGGACGCGCGAAGCCCAGCAGCTCCGCCGTGTAGTGGCGGTCGATGGGATAGGTGGTGCCGGCCAGGGCCGCGGCCCCCAGGGGCAGGATCTCGACCCGCCGGCGGCAATCCGCGAGGCGCTCACGGTCCCGTTGCAGCATTTCGAACCAGGCCATCATATGGTGGCCGAAGGTGATGGGTTGGGCCACCTGCAGATGGGTGAAGCCGGGCATTACCGAGGCCGCCTCGCGTTCGGCCACCTCCAGGATCGCGCTCTGCAGGCGTTCGATTCCGGCGCGGATGGTGGCGATCTCGGCGCGCAGGTAGAGCCGTACATCCGTGGCTACCTGGTCGTTGCGCGAGCGCCCGGTATGCAGCTTCTTGCCGGTGTCGCCGAGGTCCGCGACGAGCGCCGCCTCGAGATTCATATGTACGTCTTCGAGGGGGATCGACCACTCGAATTCGCCGGCTTCGATGCGTTCGCGGATGCGGGTCAGTCCGGCGACGATGGCGTCGCGGTCCGCCGCGGTCAGAATGCCCTGGCGCGCCAACATGGTGGCATGGGCGATGGAGCCTTGGATGTCGTAGCGGTAGAGCCGGCGGTCGAAGTCCACCGAGGCGGTGAACGCCTCCACAAAGGCATCCGTGGGCTCGTTGAAGCGCCCGGCCCAGGGTTTATCGGGGCTATTCATTGGCGGCGGCCCCGTCACTTGTTGCCGTTCGGGAGACGAACCTCCACGAAGGCCTCGTCGCGCAGCCGGCGCAACCACAGATCGATGGCCTCGTCGGCCTTGCGTTCCCGGATCATCTCGCGGGCCTTCAGGCGCATGGCCCGGTCCGTCGTATCCTGAGCACGGCGCTCGATGACCTGGACGATGTGCCAACCGAAGCTGCTCTTGAACGGCTTGCTCACCTGATTCGGCGCCAGGGCGTTCATCGCCTTCTCGAACGCGGCTACCGTGTCCCCCGGACCGATCCAGCCCAGACTACCGCCTTTGAGCGCCGAGCCCGTATCGTCGGAGTGGGAGCGGGCAAGGGTCGCGAAATCGTCACCGCCGACGATGCGCAGCCGCAGCTGCGCCAGGCGGGTTCTGGCATCGTCGTCGGAAACGACCTCATTGGTGCGGACCAGGATGTGGCGCACATTGGTCTGGTTGACGAGCTTGGGCCCCGAGCCCTTGAGGTCGGTCAGCTTGATGATGTGATAACCGCTGGGACTGCGCAACGGCTCGGTGAACGCCCCCTTGGTCAGCGTGTGGGCCGCTTCCTGCGCCAACGAGGGAACCTGGCCCATGGGGAACCACCCGAGATCGCCGCCTTCCAGGGCCCGTCGCCCATCGGAAAAGCGTATCGCCACCCGCGCGAAATCGGCGCCGCCGCGCAGGCGCCTGACCAGATCCGCGACCTTGGCCTCGGCCTTCTTGACGGCCCCGGCGGGCGCATTTTCGGCAACCACCACCAGGATATGGGACAACCTCACATCGCTACGCTCGATCAGGCGGTCGGACTCCCGTTCCAGAAAACGATCGATCTCCGGCTCCGTGACCCGGATATTATTGACCACCTCGCGGGTCTGGAGACGGGTCGTGACCAGCTTCAGGCGGGTATCCGCGGCAAAATCCCCGTAGCGCACGCCCTGGGACTCGAGGGTGGCGCGCAGCTCCGCCAAGGTCATGCCGTTACGGGCGGCGATCTTGGTGATGGTCTCGGTCAGCTGGGCGTCATCCACTAAAATCCCCGCCTCCTCGGCCTTTTGGAGTTGGAGGCGTCCGAGGATCATGCGTTCGAGAACCTGGCGCTCCAGGTCCGCACGCGGCGGCAGCTTGGTTCCCCGGCCCCGGATTTCGGGAATGACGAGGGCGATCTGGTGCTTGAGCTCGCTGGCGACGATCACATCGTTATTGACCACCGCCACGATGGAATCCAGCTTCTCGGCCCCCCAGGGCGCGCCGGCGGGAACGAGAAAACACATCAGCAGGGCCGATAGCGCCCGGACCGAAAGGCCCCGCCTGCCGGTATTCCCGACGCCCCGTTTCAGAATATTGCGCATAGCAACCAAAACGCTGTTTGCCCGAGCCTTTGCACTATCGATTGAAGCGGGGTGCCAAAGACCGGATCAGGGCAGGAAGGAGCCCAGGTTCCCGAAGGGGCGTGCAATCTGACGTACATTCTGGCGCATGGTGGCCACACCACCCGTCATCAGGTAGACACGTTGGTCGATGATGCCCATACCCTTGCCGACGAGACCCATATTCTGCTCGATGCCGATCATATCCCGGGTTATCGAATCCATGTTCGTGCGTACCCTCGGCATGATCTTGGCAAATGCCGTCATGCTCGCATGGATCGGTTCCATGTGGTCGATGTGCCTGTGGAATGCGTCCATCCGTTTGGTGATGTCGTTCATATCATCGTCGATACTGCGCAGATGGTCGTACATGGAATCCATGTTGACGACGATGCCGTTGAAGTCCTGGTACAGGACACGGACATAGTAGACATTGAAAACCGCCAGGATCACCAGCAGCACGGAAGCAAAGAGGATGATTCCGTCGGTGATGCGAAAATGGCGGTAGCGTTCGTCCAGATGGAGCTGCGTCTCCCGCCCGAGTCGGGCAATGACCTGAACAATGGCGCGCCTGGGATCTTCTCTCATCGTCGAGCTCTCTCCCTAGGGGAAGGGGAACATTTTGTTCATGGTGCGGGCCGGCTTGGCCACATGGTGCATCTCCCGCGACATGGCCTGGACCTCATGGCTCATGAGGTCCATGTTTACCGAGATGTTGCCGACATTGTTGCGCACCGTAGCCACGTGACGGTTGATGCCGTGGACGGTATCCCGCATCAGGCCCATATCCGAGTCGATGATCTCCATCGCATTGCTCATGACCTTCGTCATGTCCTGAATCTCCTCCAGCAAAGCGATCCGCTGCTCCATATGGGCCATGTGTCCGCGTACCTGGTGCATCTGCTCGGCCACGGACGTGAAATGGAGGTTCATGTCGTTGACAACGCTCGAGATCCGGGTGATCTGGGCGCTCAGGGTCAGCAGCAATACCAGGATCGAAAGGGCGATCGCGCCCAGGATAAAGATGCCGGCCTGAATACTGTAGTTGAGGCGGGCGCCGAGCTTGTTCTTGATATCGATCTGGCTGAGGATGATACCCTCGAAGGAGCTCAGCGCGCGCAGATACTGCTGCTGGAGAACCGCGTCCGTCTCTCGGGTCAACCGCTCTCTGGTCAGCTGCTCTTTGGTCAATTGCTCTTCGGCCATGTCCTGGTTCTCTACGGGCAGGGAATCGGGATGCGCCGACGGCGATCCGGGTGCAGTTCGGGATAATAACCCCTTTAGGGTCCTCGTGCGTCCCGGAATCTCCCGGACGATTCCAGGTCGGCAGGCTCTCGGCCTTCAGACGCAGGCTCCGCGCCGCAAAAGCCCGGGGATGGGCTCTGCGACGCCCTCGGTGCGGGAGAGCAGTTGGCGGGGAAAACCCCGAAGCTACACGCAACCGGTGGGTTTGGGTAATCCGCCCCACTTGCAGATGAGCTTCATGGGGCCCTTCTTGAAAATGGCGTACAGGTCCTTGCTGGAGACATTGACCTCCTTGGCGAATTTGCGGATGGGCGGGACCACGCCATTCTCATCGTACATGACGCGCGCCTCGCGGATGAGACCCATGACCTGTTCGGTCATCTCAAACGCATCCGCGGTCGCCAACTCCTTTGCGATCGCCTCGCTCCAGTCCTCGCGGTTGACCAGAAAGCCTTCGCCGTCCAGGGGAACATCGATTGTCATGGTTACCGTCTCCGGTTGTACAGTCAGGGAAAATGGTTGGATATCGAGCAGGTGTGCCTTGATCGAAAAGTATACGCACTATGCAGCCTCTAACGTATTAGCTACATGTTCCAGGACCGCACGCGCTTGTTGAAGAGTAACGCCTGGAAACCAATCGATAAAATCCGGAAGCTGCGCGCCATCTTCGAGATTCTCGAAGAGGGCGGAAACCGGGACACGAGTGCCACGAAACACCCAAACGCCGCTTACCTTCCGAGGGTTGCGTTCAACAGCAGAACAATCGGTCCAGTTGTTCATAAATTGCCCCTTCTTGTTGACAAGGGCACCTTGAAAAATTCAAGGTACTTTTCTATGCCTTCGCTTTCATCAAGGGCACCCGCAAGGGATGTTCCTGCATATTGCAAGTTTCCGCCTCTACCGACTCCGCGATTTCAATCGATGCGGTTCGCTGTGCTCATTGCCCATCCTACGCGGGTTGTCGAGTGTTTTGGATATCCCAAATGATGGTGTCCGAGCTGAAATCCTGCTCATGTGGCCATGAAATTCCATGGTGTGTCGGACGGACCGATTTGAAATAAGATACGTCGATCAGCTCCCTGAACGCACCACCTTTCAGATAGGGCTTCACATCGAAAATTCCCGATACGCCACTGCTGGTTGATATCTCGATTTTGTAATCATCAAGGGGAGCGGCTTTAACTATTTTATCCATATTAGAAACCTTTAACGCAAAGGATCGATCTTAAAGACGGGCTCGCCCGCGACGGCCAACCGCCAATTTACCATCAAATCCTCTCGATGAATTTCGATCCATGCCTGAACAAGTTTTAATTTCGTCGGTGGCAAGCGCCCACTTAATACGGCTCCATCTTCTATAGCGATGGATGCTTCATATTCTCCATATTCGGCATGAATGTGTGGGCGATTATGTTTCTTGTTGTCATAGAAATACATCAAGATCAATATGCCATAGAACATTGAAATCGTTGGCATCGTCTCTCCTTTCGACAAAGAAGCTTTGCGCTCTTCGCGCCTTTGCGGTTCGAAACAACTCCGGTCATGTTTCAATGCCCCCGCCCCGCGGGAGGGGAAGCCGGCTGGGGGGTATTCCCGGCCGGCTTTTCGATGATTTGCAGGAAGAGCTCGCCTTCTTTAATCATGCCGAGCTCGCTGCGGGCCCGTTCTTCCAGGGCGTCCAGACCCTCCTGGAGGTCGCGGACCTCCGCCGCGAGGGTCTGGTTGCGGGCCCGCAGCTGCTCGATCTCGGCCCGTTGGGTGGCGATCTCGTCCTGTAGCGCCCTAACTTCCGCCAGGCCGCCGTCGCCGACCCACAGGCGGTACTGTAACCCCAGCAGGAGCAGCAGCAGGATGGCCGCGAGCCAGCGCATCGGGTCGGAACGAGCGGCTACCGATCAGAGCCAGCGGAAGGCGTCCTTGCCCGCGTAGCGGGCCTTGGTTCCCAGCTGGTCTTCGATGCGCATGAGCTGGTTGTATTTGGCGACGCGATCGGAGCGGGAGAGGGAGCCGGTTTTGATCTGGCCGGCCTTGGAGGCTACCGCCAGGTCGGCGATGGTGGTGTCTTCGGTTTCGCCGGAGCGGTGGGAGACGACGGCGGTGTAGTTGGCCTTGTGGGCCATGTCGATGGCCTCCAGGGTTTCGGTGAGGGTGCCGATCTGGTTGACCTTGATGAGGATGGAGTTGGCGATGCTCTTGTCGATGCCTTCTTTGAGGATCTTGGTGTTGGTCACGAAGAGATCGTCGCCCACGAGCTGGGCCTTGTCGCCGATGGCGTCCGTAAGCAGCTTCCAGCCGTCCCAATCGCCTTCGGCCATGCCGTCTTCGATGGAGAGGATGGGGTATTTTTTCACCCAGTCGGTGAGGAGTTCGCACATGCCCTTGGCGTCGAGCTTGCGGTTTTCGCCCGCCAGGGTGTAGGTGCCGTCCTTATGGAATTCCGTGCTCGCCACGTCCAGGCCCAGGTACATGTCCTGGCCGGGCTTGAAGCCGGCCTTTTCGATAGCCTCCAGGACCACCTCGACGGCCGCGACGTTGGAGGGCATATCCGGCGCGAAGCCGCCTTCGTCGCCGACGCCGGTGGCCAGGCCCTTGCCGTGAAGCACGGATTTGAGGGCGTGGAAGACCTCGGCCCCGTAGCGCACCGCCTCGCGCAGGCTGGGGGCGCCCACGGGCATAATCATGAATTCCTGGAAGTCCACGCTGTTGTCGGCGTGCTCACCGCCGTTGAGGATGTTCATCATGGGCACGGGGAGCAGGAAATCGTCGCCGCCGAGGTAGCTGTAGAGGGGGACGGATTTTTCCTGAGCGGCGGCGTGGGCGGCGGCCATGGAGACGCCGAGGGTGGCGTTGGCGCCGAGACGGCCCTTGTTGTCGGTGCCGTCGAGCTCGATCATCTTGTCGTCGATCTCTTGCTGGGCGCTGACCTCGGTGCCGACGAGGGTATCGCGCAGCTCGCCCTGGATGTTTCTGACGGCCTTGAGCACGCCCTTGCCGAGGTAGCGGGATTTGTCCTTATCGCGCAGTTCCAGGGCCTCGCGGGAGCCGGTGGAGGCGCCGGAGGGGACCGCGGCGCGACCGATGGCGCCGGTGGCGGTGATGACGTCGGCCTCGACGGTGGGATTGCCACGGGAATCCATGATTTCACGGGCTTTGATGTCGACGATTTCGGACATTGGGGTTTTCCTCTTTTGGTTGGCATAAGGACTCGCGGTCGGAGCGAGTCGGGTTGGATCGGAGATGTCCCTGGTACCGCACTCGGAGATGGAACCGCAGATGTAGCGCGCGAATTTTACCTCGACTGCCGGCTCATCTGTTCGCCGCTTTGTGTCCCTCGGGGTCTCGGGGGAAAGGTCGGGACCGACGATATCGATCGGCGTCGATAACCCACCCGCACCCGTGCATAAGGTCGAGACAAGGAAGAGCGCCAGGTACCTCACCATTTCACCAGGGACGGCCCTTCTTCCAGCTGGGTTGCTACGTGCCGAGTTAATCGGCATTTCCCTGAACATCAATAGTGCATATCGACCTGTACACCCAACAATTTCTCACTCGGAGCGCGGTCTCCAAGGGTAAGTACGATGTTATCCGTGATCATACCCTGCCGTTCTTCGACTGTCAGATAACCTTCTATTCCCTGGATCTGGTCCTCATTGAGCGTGGCGATATACTGGCAGCCACGATGCTTGGTGATACCCTGAGCGATGCGGAATATCTCTACCCGTTGCCGCGGATCCATATCGCTGAAGAGGCGACTGTCGTGAACAACGAAATCGACATGGTGGTTATGACCGGCCGTAAGCAGGGTCAGGTCATAGCAAAAGATACGCGCCTCATTGATGCCATCCGAGGCATCGTTTTCGATGCGTACCTTGAAGTCGAAGCGAACCTGATTCCCGCGGTCGTTGTTGTGGAGGGTAAGACCGGCGGGGGAATCTGGGTAAAGGCGGCGACTCAAGCCTTTAAAAATGTCGTTGATCTCTTCCAATCGGGGGTGGATCCGGGCCAGGTACTGGTTGGTGCGCAGAACCTCTTGCTGCAGCGCGGTCTTGGTGGTCGCTAGTTCGTCGCTCCAGCGTCGATCCAAGGCGCGATAGTCCTGGAGCTTTTGGGCCTTGGCCTTGAGGTTGGCAATCTCGTTGCCGATGGCGACAAAGTAGTCCAGGGCACGGCTGCGACCCAGAAAGGCGGTCTTTTCGTTTAGCGCCTCATTCAGCTCGCGAATGGAGCGCTCCTTGGCTATCAGCTCATGCTCCAGGCGCCGGCGCTCCTGAGTAAGCCGGGTGACCCGGTTACTGACGAGGTGGCGGTGAAACGCCTGTACCTCATCCAAACGGCGTAGGGTTTCCGGGCGAAACGCCGACTCGAGCTCCCGATAAGCGGCTTCGATCCGACCCGGAGTGATATCCGGGCGAACCTCCAGGCTCTTCCCGATATTTTTGATCGCATTTTCGAGGATGACGGCGCGGTTTTTCAGCGTTTGCAGCTCGATGCCGAGGTCGTTGGCCTCCTTTTCTACCTGATAGTAGTCTTCGGCCACCTCGAAGGATCGCTGGCTCTTCTCCAATTTGGTGATGCGTTCTTGAAGGAACGAAAGCTCGATATCGACATCTTTGTTTGCGGTATAGAACTCCCGCAACACCGGGTCATCCTTGAGACTTTTGTTCGATTCCTGAATACGCTTCAATCGCTGATAGAGACGGGCCTTCTCAGTGACGAGCTCCATATCGAAGCCAAGCAGGAAGATGTTTCGGATGAGCTTTTGGTAGGGCGAGTGATCGCCGCTCGTGTATTCCGCTTCGACATAGTCCTTCTTGTCTCGGCGCAGGAATTTGTACAGCAGGCCCCGAAAACTCAACCCCTCGATGCCAGCGGGCAAGTCGAATGTCAGCTTGGCAAGTTGCTCACGGAACTCCGTGACCTTCATTTCCTGTCCGTCGAAGATCACGATGTCCTGGCGGCTCGTGTTACGTAGCGCACGATGGATTCCGCCTGCGTTTTGGAAAGCGAGATTGAACTCCCAGTCCGGGATGGATTCCTCAAATGCTTTGACCCTATTCGATCCAAGGCAGAAATGGATCAGGGCGATCGCGAGGGATTTCCCGACGCCGTTGTAGGTCTTGTCTCTGTCCGTCTCGCCCTTGCGGGACCTACTGCCGACGATCAGGCTGATCCCTTCGGGCCTGAATCGAATCGGGTGGAAGGACGGCCGGTCCGCTGTCAGCTCGATAAGGCGCATCGCACCAGTCGTCCGTTGCGATGCAGCGTGATAGCCCTGATCGCAAATAGAATATCCACGGCAAGCACCAGGTTGTCGAAGCTATGCTTGGCCGGGAACTCGTTACCCCCCATCTGGGAGTGCAATTCGTCCCAGAGGGCGTCGATGCTCTTGGGCACATCGAGCGATTCGAGCACGAGTGCACCTAATCCCAGCAGAGACTCCGAAAAGCGTATGTGTTTGTCGGGCAAAACCATGTCAGCGTTCGGGGTTTTCGAAGATGTCGCATGACTCGAAGAAGACCGCCATGATCGCCAGGGCAGCCTCCTGGAGCTCCTTTTGTTTTCGCCGGTCCTCTATTTGCGGTGTGATTCTGGTCAAGATTTCCAAGAACCGTTGATCGGTGGCGGCGCCCCCATCGGAGTCATCGAAATCGGGAAGCTCGACACGCATCGCGTCCAGATAATATCCGTTCAGGGTATCGCGGACGGACTGACGTTCGAAATCGCTATTGGCAGCGAAATATTCCTCGACCGCGCCTGATTGGTAGGAAGCTGTATTGAGTAGATGGCCGGCAACTCTCAAACCGTTGAAGCGTATCTTCTCGTCGAAATCGGGTGCCCTGAGGCTACCGGCTTGTACCAAGTCGACCGGGTTCTCCAGCACATGCCGAATCACCTCTCCCAGAACCGAGTAGTCGAGCAAGGGGATAGATTCCGGGTTTGGAATAAAGTCGATGATCGACACGATGCGGTCATCGCTCAGCGAAAAGAATTCCTCTTCCAAATGCTTGGTAAGAAAGGGCTCGCAACGATCCAGCCCATATTGCCGGCGAATTCGCTCCAGTGTCTCGTGGATACTAGGAAACACCGCCCCCGAGAAGCAATCGTTGAGTACGAAGTAGAACTCCTGGATACCGCTGGGAAAGAGATCCGTCCAGTGAGTGTAGAGTCCTTGGAAGTCCTCCTCCAGTTTGTTCAGCGCATTCTGCTTCCGTCTACGCAAGTCCTCCGGCGCATAGACCTGGAAATACCGTCCCGCTTTCGGCTCGAATCCATCGTTCTTGCGGTCGCCCAAAGCCCCCTGAGGCTTGACCTGTCGGAAATCGGGTCTGGACGCCGACATGATTTCCGTAAATATCCGCTCGAACTCGTCGCCGGACGCCTTCAGAATCCGGTTGCGAAGCATGAGACGGGCGATATGCTTCCGATTCAAATCCACGGAAAAGTCCCATAACTTACAACATGTCAATATGCTTGGGGGTTATCCTCGGGAAAGCCGCGGGATTTGGTGATTTGGTCGAGCGCCACCAGGGTTTCGAGCAGCTCGCGCATGCGGCCCAGGGGCCAGGAGTTGGGGCCATCGCTCAGGGCCTGGTCGGGTCGCGGGTGGGTCTCGAGGAACAGGCCCGCGACGCCGGCGGCGACCCCGGCGCGCGCCAGCACCGGCACCAGCTCGCGCTGGCCGCCGGAGCTGTCTCCCCGGCCGCCGGGTAGCTGGACGGAGTGGGTGACGTCGAAGACGACCGGGCAGCCGGTCTCGCGCAGCAGGGCCAGGGATCGCATGTCCGCGACCAGGTTGTGGTAACCGAAGGAGACGCCGCGCTCGCAGACCAGGATGGCCGGGTTGCCGGTGGCGCGGGCCTTTTCGACCACCCGCGGCATGTCCCCCGGCGCCAGGAATTGTCCCTTTTTGATGTTGACGGGTCGCCCCTGGGCGGCCACGGCCTGGATGAAGTCGGTCTGGCGGCACAGGAAGGCGGGGGTCTGGAGGACATCGACCACCGCGGCCACCTCGTCCAGGGGGGTGTCCTGGTGGACGTCCGTCAGGATGGGCGCCCCGATGCGCTCCCGCGCGTCGGCGAGGATGCGCAGGCCCGCTTCCAGGCCGGGTCCGCGGAAGCCGTTCAGGGAGGAGCGGTTGGCCTTGTCGAAGGAGGCCTTGTAGATGAAGGGGATGCCTAGTTCGCCGGTGATCTCCTTGAGCCGGCCGGCGGTCTCCTGCACCAGGTCCGCGCTCTCGATAACGCAGGGACCGGCGATCAGGAACAGGGGCCGGTCGAGCCCCACTTCGTAATCGAGCAGCCGCATTATGTTCCCTCCCCCTCCACTTCCCCCTCCCCCGCCGTCGCCTCGTGCCGCTCGCTGGCGGCCTCGATGAAGCCCCGGAAGAGGGAATGGCCGTCCCGCGGCGTGGAGGTGAACTCGGGGTGGAACTGGCAGGCGATGAACCAGGGGTGGTCCGGGAGCTCCACGATCTCCACCAGCTTGCCGTCCAGGGACCAGCCCGAGAAGCGCATCCCGGCGTCCATCATGACATCCAGGTAGCGCGTGTTGAATTCGTAGCGGTGCCGATGGCGCTCGCGCACCTGGGGTCGGCCATAGACCTTGCGGGCCAGGCTGCCGGGCTCCAGGCGGCAGGTCTGTCCGCCCAGGCGCATGGTGCCGCCCAGGTCGGTATCCGCGTCGCGCCGCTCGGTATGGCCGTCTGCGTCCCGCCATTCGGTAATCAGGGCGATGATCGGGTGCGGCGTCGCGGAATCGAACTCGGTGCTGTGCGCCCCCGCCAAGTCGGCCAGGTTGCGCGCGTACTCGATGACCGCCACCTGCATCCCCAGGCAGATGCCGAGATAGGGCACCCGCTGCTCCCGGGCGTAGCGCACCGCGGCGATCTTGCCCTCGATGCCGCGTTCGCCGAAGCCGCCGGGCACCAGGACCGCATCGAGCTCCCGGAAGCACTCGGCGCCCTGGTCCTGGATCCGTTCCGAGTCCAGATAGGCGATCTTCACCCGGGTGCGGGTATGGACGCCGGCATGGACCAGGGCTTCGGAGAGGGACTTGTAGGCCTCGGTCAGATGCGTGTACTTGCCCACCAGGCCCACCGTCACCTGGCGCTCGGGCCGGTCGCAGCCCTCCAGCACCCGCTCCCACTCGCCCAGGTCCGCCGGGGGCGCCGCGAGCCCGAACTGGCGCACCACCAGGTTGTCGAGCTCTTGAGCGTGCAACAGGAAGGGAATGCGGTAGATGTTATCCGCGTCCACGGCGGAGATCACCGCCGCCTCCGGGACATTGGTAAAGAGCGCGATCTTCTTGCGCTCCGCCTGCGGCAGATGCTGCTCGGCCCGGCACAGCAGGATATCCGGCTGAATGCCGATGGAGCGCAGCTCCTTGACCGAGTGCTGGGTAGGCTTGGTCTTGATCTCCCCGGAGGTCGCGATATAGGGCACCAGGGTCAGGTGCATGAACAGGGTATTCTCCCTGCCCGCCTCGATCCGCATCTGGCGGATCGCCTCCAGAAACGGCAGCGACTCGATATCCCCCACCGTACCCCCGATCTCCACCATGGCGATATCCGCGCCGTCCGCCCCCAGACGGATGCTGCGGATAATCTCGTCGGTAATATGGGGGATCACCTGCACCGTGCCCCCGAGATAATCGCCGCGGCGCTCCTTGCGGATCACGCTCTCGTAGATCTGGCCGGTGGTGAAATTATTATTGCGCCCCATGCGGGTGCGCAGATACCGCTCATAGTGCCCCAGGTCCAGATCGGTCTCCGCGCCGTCGTCGGTCACAAAGACCTCCCCGTGCTGAAAGGGGCTCATGGTGCCCGGATCCACATTGATATAGGGATCCAGCTTAATCATGGTCACCTTGAGCCCGCGCGCCTCCAGCAAGGCGGCCAAGGACGCGGACGCGATCCCCTTACCCAGCGACGAGACCACCCCGCCCGTAATGAAAACGCATTTGGTCATACCGCCTCTGGAAGAATCGAAAGAAAGCCGCGCGGCCACACCGGCCCGAACGCCGCGGACAAACTAACAAATTCCCCGGTCCGCCTCAATTCCATCTCGGCCCCCCGCCCTCCACGCCGGAGCCTGGGAGCAAGAAAACAAGTTGGTAGTTTTGTGATCCGTGATGCTTGAATCCGCAGATTACGCGGATTCTCGCCATGAAAAAATGCAGTAATCCGTGAAAATCGGCGTAATCTGCGGATTCAAGCATGATGGTGAGAGGAGATCTCTCGGTGGGGGAGGGAAATAGTACAGGATTAACAGGATTTGCAGGATTAACAGGATTTTTTTGTTGTGAAGGGCGCTTGCTGGTATGGTCAGGACGTGATCGGGCGTAGAACATTCAGCAACGACAAAAATCCTGTAAATCCTGTAAATCCTGTCCGATTGGAGTTTTGCGACGCAGCTCGAGTTGAGCACTCCTGGTCTTAAGGCAAAGCCTCGCTGGAAGCTGTCTAAAAATCCAAGTCATGCCGCGCGGTCCAGGTCAACCCCGGTCCTACAAGGCTCGCTACGGCCAAAAGCCCCTCTCCCCTGGCGGGAGAGGGGGTTCGAATCATCCCGACCGGACGAATCTTCGGGTTATGATTCCCGCTCGCCTGTTTGATCCCCCTCTCCCCGGCCCTCTCCCGGTGGGAGAG
>JAIZWN010000610.1 GCA_020443945.1 Candidatus Thiosymbion ectosymbiont of Robbea hypermnestra
AAAACAGGTTACGGTTTTGTCGGCACGCGCGTCGCAATCTGCTAATAGGACAGGATTAACAGGATTTTCAAGATTAACAGGATTTTTCTTCGTTTTGGTTGGTGCCGCCGGGTAACGGAAGCTCAAAGCAAAAAATTAAAGCATCCTTTTAATCCTGGAAATCTTGTGGATCCTGTCCGAAAGAGCGGAGGTACATTGGTATGAAGCGCATGGCGTCGGCAAGCGGAAGATGAAAATCAAGCGATTTCTGGATTGATTCCGATGAAGACCGAAAAGCACAAAGCCGATTTTGTTCTCTGTATTGAGAACAAGGATTGTGATGATTTGGAGACAGGGAAGGTATACCAGGTTGTTAGCGATCAAAACGCTGTCCAGGAAGGCTACCTGCGAATAATCGACGAATCCGAGGAAGATTATCTCTATCCGGCATCCTGTTTTGTGCCCTTGAGTTTGCCGCGGGAGGCCCACCGGTTATCCCGCTCCAAGAACCACAGTCTACGTAGGATGGGCAGTGAGCGCAGCGAACCGCATCGATGATTTGGTGGGTAGTGGTAAAGTGATCGCGTAATCGTTCAGCCTCACCGTCATTCCGGCAGGGAGTGCCGGAATCCAGTCGCCAGGGACGGCAAAAGCCGAGGGATATGAACCATTATCGGGTCGCTGAATGGTCCATTACCACTTAAAAGTTTACTGCTACCATGTGATGAGTAACGCAGACCACATTGATTGAAACCACAGTTTGCGTAGGTCGGGGCGAGGTCACCCCGATGGGGGCGACAAACCCCAACGGCTTTGGTTGGGCATGGCAATTTGTTGGGGTTCCAAGCTCACCCCAACCTACGAGCTACCGTCCAAATAGTACAGGATTCACAGGATTTGCAGGATTAACAGGATTTTTCTTCGTTTTGGTTGGTGCCACCGGGCAACGGAAGCTCAAGGCAAAAAACTAAAGCATCCTGTCAATCCTGAAAATCTTGTTAATCCTGTCCTATTGGAACTTGGTGAGGAACTATCAGAACAGAATTTGCAGGATTTTTCTTCGCTTTAATTCGTGCCGCCGGGTAACGGAAGCTCAAAGCAAAAAACTAAAGTATCCTGTTAATCTTGAAAATCTTGTGAATCCTGTACTATTAGAATTTCTTGGGAACGTGGAGGCTCCGCTGTGCGGACCGTCTGTATGTTGTGACCATTTGACCTGTGGAGTTGCAAAGCTGGCGGGGGTTGGATTTGCAGGATCAGTCGAAATCGAATGTGAGGTATTGGGCGGTCGTGCCCGCCGCCGGCGTCGGTCGCCGAATGGGGGCGTCGATTCCCAAGCAGTATCTGACGCTGGCCGGTCGCCCCGTCATCGATTGGTCTCTGGGGCTTTTTCCGGATCATCCGCGCATCGCGGGGGTCTTGGTGGCCCTGGACCCGGAGGATGGGTTCTGGCCCCGCACGGCCTTTGCGGAGCATCCCCGGGTCCGGCGTGTGGCCGGGGGGGCCGAGCGTTGCCATTCGGTGTTGAATGCCCTCGAGCTTTTGGTCCGGGAGGCGGAGGCTACGGATTGGGTCCTGGTGCATGACGCGGCCAGGCCCTGTCTGCGCCGGGAGGACCTCGATGCTTTGTTGGCGACCCTGTCGGATCATCCGGTGGGGGGGCTCCTGGGGGCGCCGGTGCACGATACCATGAAGCAGGCCGCGGAGGATGGGGGGGTGCGGCATACCGTGCCCCGCGATGCCTTGTGGCGTGCCTTTACCCCCCAGATGTTTCGTCTGGGTCTTGCGCGGCGGGCCCTGCGCGCGGCTCTGGAGCAGGGCCATCTGGTTACGGATGACGCCGGCGCTCTGGAGCTGTCGGGATTCGCGCCCCTGCTGGTCGAGGGGCATGCGGACAATATCAAGATCACGCGACCGGAGGATCTGCCGTTGGCGGATTTTTATCTTCGGCGGCAGGGGCGTCTGGCCTGATGGGGATGCGGATCGGGCAGGGGGTGGACGCGCACTGTTTTGTGTCCGGGCGGCCTCTGGTTCTCGGCGGGGTGCGGATCGAGCACGCGCAGGGGCTTGCCGCTCACTCGGATGGCGATGTGGTTATCCATGCTCTGTGCGATGCCTTGCTGGGCGCCGCCGCCTTGGGGGATATCGGCCGCCACTTTCCCGACGATGAGGATCAGTACGCCGGTATCGACAGCCGTCTTTTGCTGCGGCGTGTCATGGCGGTCCTGCGTGAACGCGGGTTGGGCGTGGGCAATGTGGATCTGACGGTGATCGCCCAGCGCCCCCGGCTCGCGCCCTATATCGCGGCCATGACCCAGGCCCTGGCCGGGGAGCTGCATTGCCCGGCGGAGCGGGTCAGTGTGAAGGCGACCACGACGGAGCGGATGGGCTTCACGGGCCGTGGCGAGGGGATCGCCGCCATGGCAGTCGTGCTGCTCGACGAGACCTGAAGTCGCCCGGCCGCGGCTGGGATCGCTGGCCGGGATCGATCCGCTCCGGCCCGCCTGTGGCCCGCTCATGAAGAAGTATCTTCCCCTGTTCGGCATTGTCTGGCTGACCGCGCTGGCCGGTTTCCTCTGGGGCGCCGCCATGGTGCGGTACGAGGTGTTTCCGGCGCGTCTGCTCAAGCCCCCGCTCAAACAGCTCATCGGGTTCTGGCGGGGGCATCCGGCGGATAGACGGCCCTTCCTGCAACGGCTCCGGGGCGAGCTGGTCTTCGACCCCTTTTACTACGCCATCGATCCTGCCCCCTTTCCCATGCGGCATCGCCTCGCGCCGGTCGATACCTCCGCCTATCGCGGGCCGGCCATCCGCTCCCTGGATCAGGCCCGGTATTATTCGGCTACCGACCGCGGGGAGTATTTCCTCATTTACGGCAGCTTTGCCTTCGCGGATACCCATTGGGGCGCCATTCTGATCTCCACGGAGGGCCGGATAGTTCGCGGCTGGTCCATGAAGCCGCAAAAATACGCCAATCCGAACGGGAATATCGGTCTGGCGCTCTCGCGGAACGGGGCTCTGGCCACCAACACCCATGGCGTGCTGGCGAGCTATGGCTGGTGCGGTGGAAAGAATTGGGAGGCCGATTGGGGAGGCCGACTGGCCGCGGACGAGCGGACCGGTGATCGACTCCATGGCACCCGGGGTTTCCACCACGATATCCTGTACCACGCGGGGCGGTTTCATACCTTCCTGGGGTCGGAAATCGTGTCCGTGGACGAGCATACCGGGGAGATCGAGGAGCGCATCCACATGGTCGAGCTGATGCGGTGGGCGCGGGACCAAAACCTGGGTATCTTCGATGCGCGCCTGTCGGAGTTCTACGATCCCCGGAAGCTGAATAAAGACAACCTGGCCGACATGGCCCTGACCAATCCCTTCCATCCGAACAAGGTCGATGTCCTGTCCGAAGAGCTCGCGGGCCACTTTGATCGCTTCAAGGCCGGCGATAGGCTGGTCAGTATGCGGGTATTGAACCTGGTGTTCGTCTTCCGACCCGAGACGGGCGAAATCCCCTGGTATCGCTACGGCCTTACGTCGCGCCAGCACGACGCGACCTTCCAGCGGGGCTATATCGCCGTCTTCGACAACAACCCCTATGCGAATGCGGGGCCGAGCCCGCGGATCCTCAGGCTCGGGGTGGAAGATCACGGGCGCTCGGTCCTGTTCGATCTGAGAACCTGGGGGGTGACCATGCCCGTCAGAGGCAACTTCGAGCTCGACGACGAGCGCCGCCGCCTGCTGTTCTCGGACGACGACAATGGGCGCGCCCTGGTGGGCCGGCTCTCGGGCAAGCCGACCTTTCTCTTCGAAAACCGGGTCGAGTCGGGGAAAAACCTCGTCCTGCGGAACATCACCCGCGTATCCCCCAAACAGGTGGCGGAATGGAACGCGCAATGCGACGAATGATCGGCAGAGCGGCGCTGGCCGCCGCATCCCTGGCCTATCCGGCGGTGGGCCTCGCCTATGTGGGCCCCGGCTTGGGCGTGGGCGCCTTGGCCCTGGTGTCGGGCCTGCTCGGGTCGATCCTGCTGGCCCTGCTCTCCATCTTTTGGTACCCCCTCAAACGCCTCCTGCAACGCCTCAGGCCAAAAGGGACCGAAGAGGCCGCGAACGCGAAACAAGCCGACAAGCCGCGGGCGACCGAGGACGAAGAGCCGGACTGATGTATAACCTGCCGGCGAGGATTCTGCATCGCCTGGCCCTGGGGAACAAGGCGGTCCTCGAGACCGGCTTCGACATCGAACGCGGGCTCTTCTCCAGGGAATCGCCCGCGTCCACTGGAGCAAAGCATGTCTTCGTGAGCGGCCTGGCGCGGGCCGGCACAACGGCACTCCTGCGGGCGCTGTATGGTTCCGGGGAATTCGCCTCCCTCACCTACCGGGACATGCCCTTCGTCTTGGCGCCCAACATCTGGGCCCGCATCGGCCGAGGCTCCCGACATCGGCCGGCCGAACGGGAAAGGGCCCATGGCGACGGGATCCGGATCGGCATCCATAGCCCGGAGGCCCTGGAAGAGGTCTTCTGGCGGGTATTCGGCGGGGATTACATCCGCCAGGACCGGCTCGTAAGCATCCAGCCCTCGGACGCAGCCATCGCGGCCTTTCGGGCCTACGTCGGCCTCGTCAACCGCAGATACGGCAAACAACGCTACCTTTCCAAAAACAACAACAACATTTTGCGCCTGACCGGACTCGCCAGGGCCTTTCCCAACGCCGTCATCCTCATCCCGTTTCGTGACCCCGGCGAGCAGGCGCGGTCCCTATTGACGCAACACCACAGATTCCTTGCCCGGCACCGTTCCGACCGGTTCGCCCAAAAATACATGACATGGCTCGCGCACCACGAGTTCGGCGGTGACCACCGACCATTCGAGTGGGGAGTAGCGGCCCGTGCCAAACATACCCCGACGGAACCGGAATACTGGCTGGCGCAATGGATCGGCCTCTATGGATTCCTGCTGGAACGGATCCCCGAAGACGACGAACGGTACCTCTTCGTCGGCTACGAGCTCCTGTGCGGGCGGTCATCCGAGGTCTGGGGCAACCTTTGCGCACGACTGGACATCCCACCGGGGACCGGGCCGGCAGCCGGATTCGAGAACCGCAACCGGGCCACGCGAAACCCCGCGGCCAGCCAGCTCCGCGAGGAAAGCGACGGTCATGGCGCGGATTGGGAACTGCGTGCTACGAAGAACCCCGCGGCCAGCCAGCTCCGCGAGGAGGCCGCCGCCATCTACCAGGCACTCACGGCCCGCACCGCGCGCCAACTCCTATCCTGACCTCCGGCTGTTCGTATTTTGAACCACGGATAAACACGGATTGTGATCTGTGTTTATCCGTGTCTGTCTCGGTGGTTCAAAGAATAGGAGCTCTGCGTCCTTTGCGGTTCCGGCGATCCCGCCGGTAGCTGGCGGCTTCCGCCGGCCCCTATACACAACCGTGATAGCCAATATCAGTTTCGTAGGATGGGCAGTGAGCGGAGCGACATGATGTGATGAGCGCGACGGACCATACCCCGATGTGGTAGACATAGAGATCGCATCAAACAATATGGTAAGTGGAGCGAACCGCATCGATTGGAACTCACCGTATTCTACGCGGACTGCATCTTTCACACCGGGGAATAACCATTGGCAATGGCGTCTCCTTCGTTGATGCGGTTCGCGCTATTCTCGATGTTCACCATATCATCGATACGACTCCCGACATCCTTGGTATTTACCCTATCATTGGTATATTCACCGCGCTCACCACATCCTACGAATCGTGCAGGTTTCGTGGTTTTGTAGGATGGGCAGTGAGCGGAGCGACATGATGTGATGGGCGCGACGGACCATACCCCGATGTGGTAGACATAGAGATCGCATCAAACAATATGGTAAGCGGAGCGAACCGCATCGATTGGAACTCACCGTATTCTACGCGGATTGCATCCTTCACACCGGGGAATAACCATTGGCATAGGAAAATGAAGAAATGGGGTCAGGTTTTGATATGTGCCTTCAAGAGTCACGGATCAAGACCTGACCCCATTTCCGCGCTGCCAGCTTCCTGCCGGCCTGATGGGCGCTGGCTTTGCCCATCCTACGGGTTGGTCATGGGTTACGACGAGGCCTCCT
>JAIZWN010000611.1 GCA_020443945.1 Candidatus Thiosymbion ectosymbiont of Robbea hypermnestra
TTAATCTTGAAAATCCTGTTAATCCTGTCCTATTAGCAGATTGCGACGCGCGTGCCGACAAAACCGTAACCTGTTTTGCTCTGGTTGTTTCCGGGATTCGGCGTATATACCCAGGGACAACAAAATTACAACACTATCCCCGCAAGATAAGGGGAAACGAGGTGCCGGCATCCCGAAATCGGGACAAGGGAGAATAAGGCCATGACGGAGAATGCAATGGCGCGCGAGGTTCAGGAAGGCGATTTCGGCCGCGCGTCGAGCGACCGTCCCCCACCGGACGAACGGATCGGGGGGCGGCTGTTTATGGTCGCCTGGTGGTTGCTCCCTCTCTTGGGCCTGGGGGGCGGTTACGCCTGGTGGGTAAAAAACTACGATATCGCCATCACCTTCGGTATCGTCGCCTTTACCCTGCTCATCATGATCCTGGGGCTCCGGGAGCCATGGCGGGAGTATCGGTATGCGAGCATCCACTGGACCCTGCTCAACCATCAGCTTCCCCTGGTGTTCGTACTGCTGCCCCCGGTTGTCGGGGTATCGATACTCAACCTCTCGCCTCCCGAGCCTTCCTCCCCGGTCGCTGGGGGAGAAGCAACAACCCTCGCAACGGCCCCGCCGGCCGACGCGACGGAAAACGGGGCGCCGCGGGCAGGGGCGCAGGCAGGGGGCGGGAAACCCGAGGCCGGATACGATCCCAACTTCATCGCCGAGGTATTCTTCCCCGCCTACTACAGCCTGCTGGTAGTCGTAAGCACCATCTTCTTCAACCTGCAAACCGAGGTCGAGGGCTGGATGAAAAAGCTCCGGGACAATGGCCGGGAGGCGGACCGCTGGCATGCCGTCAGCGCCGTCTGCCTGATCGTCGGCCTGTTCGCGGCCGTACTCTACGCCCTGCCCTACATCGCGGACATCCTCAAATTTCTCCAATCCCCGAGCCTGCGCGCCATCCTGTTCTACTTCGCCCTGGTGATCGCCTCCGGCCTCTCCCTGCTCGCCATCTGGTTTCGCATGAACCTGGAGGCGGTAGAAATCCGGGCGGAACCGGAATCGATCGAGGAAAAAGAATATGCCTACTGATCTCATCATCGGCGTCGGCGCGGGATTGATGATCGTGCTGCCCCTGGCAATTACCTCCCTGTGGGCCACCGCTCGCCCGGACAAATCCAGGCGACCGAAGGTCTCCGAGCCTTCGGGCCGGCTCCCGGGCCGGGAGGATACCTGGCTGCTCCCCACCGACCGGGTTTAATGCAAACCCTGGTCTTCCACTCCATCAAAGGCGGCGTCGGCCGCAGCTTGGCCCTGTGCAACCTGGCCCGGGCCCTGGCCGCCACCGGCAAGCGGGTCCTGATGCTGGATTTCGACTACTCCGCGCCCGGACTCCACCACAAATGGAAGCGGCCGTCCGGCCCCGGTTACCTGGAATACCTGGCGACCTTCGGGGTCGAAGACCGCGTCGGCAACATCTCCGAGCGCGAACGCTGGCACAGACTCCGGGACCGGATCGAGCCCATCGACGAACACCTGTACCTGCTGCGGGCGGGAGACGAAACCAGCCCCGACTATTGGCGCCTCATCTCCTCCTATCGCTTCCACCGCCTCTTCTACTTCGCCCGCAAGGAAGTCAACGGCCTCAATCGCCGGGTCTTTCCCCTGGAATGGCTGGACCTCAACCGGCAGGCCTTCGACGCGGACAAGCAGCTCATCGAAACCCACCTCGCGCCGGACTACCTGCTCGTAGACTGCAAAACCAGCATCGAGTCGAGCGCCTTCATACTCCTCTCCTGGGCGGACGCCATCGCCCATTTTCTGCCGGCGAATCCCGAGGGCATTCAATACGCCTGCGGCACCGCGCAGGCCATCGTGCGGCAAATGGCCTGGCGGGGGGCGTCCATCGGCTTCATACCCGTCATCGCCCGCGTCTCCGATCATCACGGCGAGAGAACGGACCAAGACTGCATCCGGGCGATCGGAGAAACCTGGAGCCGCCGACACTGGGCCGGCGAGGAACAAGACTACGCCGCCCGGCTCTTCCGGGAGCGGGACTTCGTCAGCCTCACCGAGACCAGAGAAATCGAAGGCAGGGAACGCATCCTGCTCGAAACCCAGGGAGAAAAGGACCACCTGTGGCAGCTCAGCCACGACTATCTCGACCTGTGCGCCCGGCTCGTGCCGCCCGAGGAATACCCGGACGACCCAACCGCCGCAAAGACCTGGTGGTACGAGCAGCTGAACATGGACCCGGACGCGCGCATTCTGGCCAAGCAATTCGACCGCTACCCCCACCTGGGGATCCTGCTCAACATCGACGAGCAGCCCCACATCGCCATGCGGGTCAAAACCTTCCATCTACTGATCGAGGAACTTCTGAACGCCTGTCAGCCCGGCGGATCACAGGCCCGGCAGAACGCCCTGGTCGCGGCCGGCCGGCGGTGCGGCCGGGATTTCGCCGCCGAGCTCAACGACATCTTCGAGCGGGGCGGGATCGAGACCTCACTCCCAAAGCGCATCGGAGCCTGGGCGGAATTCGACTCGGGCGTCGGTATCGGCGCCATCCACCCCCTGAAAATCACCGAGACGACACCCCCGGAAATCTGGCTCCTGGTCGTCGGCGACGTCTTCGGCCTGCACCCGGACCGCCCTTCCGACAACCAGGGCAAAGACCTGCGCCATTTCTTCGAGAGCTACCTGGAAGGCGTGATCGGAGGCATCCTGCAAGCAGTCACCGCACAGGACAGCCTCCCGCGACTGCACATCCAGACCACAACGGAGGACACCTTGCCGGAACCGATCCTCGCGGCAGCAAAAGGGCACACCGGACACGCGGGCAACAAGGGTCCGATCAGCTACTACCGGATCACCGCCGCCCCCGACAACCCACCCCAGACCTAGCGAGGCTTTGCCTTAAGACCACGAGTGCTCAACGCGAGCTGCGTCGCAAACCCCCAATAGGACAGGATTTAC
>JAIZWN010000612.1 GCA_020443945.1 Candidatus Thiosymbion ectosymbiont of Robbea hypermnestra
AGGGGCGGGAACGGATAGGCCAAATCTAAGGACACGGGAAACCTGTCCTCTACTCTACTGTGAGAATTGAGAATGCCTCTCAGATCACTTTGGAGAAGCCCGCCGGTTCATTCTGAGCGGATCGGTAGGCGTCGAAGGCCAGGCAGATGCTGCGGATCAGCAGCCGCCCTTTGGGCAGGACCCGGATTTGCCGCTCGTCGAGTGTCAGCAACCCATCCTCCTGCATGGACGACAACCGGGACAGGGCCTCCTCGAAGTAGTCGGCGAACGGAATCTCCCAGGTTTCCTCCACGGCGGTGATATCCAGCACGAAGTTGCAGATCAGCCGGGTGATGACGTCCCGGCGGATCCGGTCGTCGCGGCTGAGCTCGATGCCCTGGAAGATCGGCAGACGACCGGCGTCGATATCCCCGCAGTATTCATCCAGGGTGCGGCGATTCTGGGAGTAGCTGGTGTCTATCTTGCCGATCGCGGTCATGCCGATCCCGATGAGATCACAGTCCGCATGGGTGGAGTAGCCCTGGAAGTTGCGGTACAGACTCCCGCTACGTTGCGCCGTCGCCAGCTCATCGTCCGGTCGCGCGAAGTGGTCCATGCCGATATAGACATAGCCGGCGTCCGTAAGAAACTCGCCGGTGGCGCGGAGGATCTCGAGCTTGGCGCGGGGAGACGGCAGGGTGGTCGCGTCGATGCGCCGCTGGGGCATGAAACGCTCGGGCAGATGGGCATAGTTGAAGACGGAGAGGCGATCCGGGGCGAGGGCGACGATGCGCGCCAGGGTGCGCAGAAAGCTATCCGGGGTCTGAAACGGCAGCCCGTAGATGAGATCGATGCCGATGGAGCGGAAGCCCGACCCGCGCGCCGCCTCCAGCACTGCCAGGGTCTCTTGCTCGGTCTGAATGCGGTTGACCGCCTGCTGGACCGCCGGCTCCAGATCCTGCACCCCGAGGCTCATGCGGTTGAAGCCCAGCTCCCGCAGCAGGACGACCGTTCGGGCGTCCGCCTCCCGGGGGTCGATCTCGATGGCGAACTCGCCCACCGCGTCTTCCGCCAACCGGAAGCGGCGGCGGGTCTGGTCCATGAGCGCCCGCATCTGATCCCGGCCGAGGAAGGTCGGCGTCCCGCCGCCCCAGTGGAGCTGCTCCACCGTCCGCTCGGCCCCGAACAACTCGCCTTGCAGCGCAAGCTCCCGGTAGACCCGGTCCAGATAGGGTTGGGCGCGACCGCGGTCCTTGGTCGCGATCTTATTGCAGGCGCAATAGAAGCAAACCGTATCGCAGAAAGGAATATGGATGTAGAGCGAGAGGGGGCGACCGCTGTCATTGCCGCGGGCGCAGGCGCGGCGATATTCCGGCTCGCCGAAGCCGGCGTGAAACTCTATGGCCGTGGGATAAGAAGTATAGCGCGGGCCGCTCTGGTCATAGCGGCGAATGAGCTCCGGGTCGAAGGCAATGGTTTGGTCCATGATCGTGGACAATTCCATGGTAGAACTTCTCGTCGGGCGCTATTCCGGCACAGTATCCGAGGGGGTCCACAAGCAGATCACCGACTGTCGGCGAACCCCTTCGGACTATGAGGCCACGGGCCATATGTGAACATTGATCGGATGGAGATAAATCATCGTTCCGTGAGTAGTCGTCGGGATGCGCGAGAGGACCGGCCACGAGCACAACGGAGCCCTGCCCACTGTAATGATGAACCGTAGGTTCCGTGACCGCGCCACGCCGGAGAAACCGGCATGGCGCCGGTAGCCCTACCGCGTGGACCGCGCCCTTGTATTCGATCAGGCAGAGTGCGTCCCGCTCGACAAGTCTGAGCGGAGTGTTGTCGATGACGGCAATATCCAGGAGTTCCGCACGGGACGTTACACCGAATGAGCAGGCGAAAAAAAGGGCGAATACGGCAGCAATCAGTCGAACGCCCAAAACCATACCTGCATTCCTGCACCGAAGTAACTCTCGAAACCGTCCTTCAGGGTTCCGGTGACCCCGTTTCCCTTCCAGACGTCGATATGGTCGCTATTCCCCCAGCCATTCATGATAAAAATCATACCCTTCTTGTCCTTCAGCACTGACCAAGAACCGCGAACATCCGTGAGTTCAAATCGCTTGAAACGGTTCCGAGGGCGGCGGAGATTCCGTTGGTCAATGACTTGGTCGCAACGGGAATCGACAGCGGACTAGGAGTCAATTTTGGACACCGTGTCACCTTACGGCGAACGTTCAGAACCCACAAAAAATCATCCTGTTAATCCTGTCCTATTAGCAGATTGCGACGCGCGTGCCGACAAAACCGTAACTTGTTTTGGTTGTGTTCGGGATTCGGCGTATATACCCAGGGACAACAAAATTACAACACCACCGGATTCCTTAGGGGGACCTGCATCTTTGCAGTCGACGTTTCGCGTCCGTCTCGGGCTCATAGCCGCCCCAATTCCTTCTCGAAGAGCGCATTGAACTCGAGCAGCTGTCCGCGCGACAGCAGAAATACGCCCTCGCCGCCCCGGTCGAACTCGAGCCACGAGAAGGGCACGTCCGGGAAACGTCGTTCCAGCTCCGGGGCGGCGCTGCCCACTTCCATCACCAGGGCGCCATCCGCTTCGAGATAGGCCGGGGCATCGCGCAGAATGCGCAGGACCAGGTCCAGACCGGTCGTGCCGCCCGCCAGCCCCAGCCGGGGCTCCTTGCGATATTCCTCCGGCAGGGTGGCCAGCTCCGCGGTGCTGACATAGGGGGGATTCGAGACGATGACATCGTAATGACGGTCCCCGACCGCCTCGAACAGATCCGATCTCAGGGTCCGTACCCGGTCCTCCAGATGATGGCGCGCCAGGTTGGTGGAGGCCACCTCCAGGGCCGCTAGTGAGATATCCGCCAGGTCCACGTCCGCCTCGGGCACATGGACCGCGCAGGCGATGCCGATACAGCCGCTGCCCGTGCACAGGTCCAGGATGCGGTGGATCCCTTCCGGCTCGACCCAGGGGTCGAACCCCGCCTCCACCAGTTCCGCCAGCGGCGACCGGGGCACCAGGACATCCTGATTGACAGAGAACTCCAACCCCGCGAACCAGGCCCGATGGGTCAGGTAGGCAGCCGGCTTGCGCTCGTCGATCCGCCGGTCCAGCAGGTCGCGGACCGCCTCCCGCTCGGGAAAGGTGAGTCGGCACTCGCGGAAGGTCGCCGGCAGGTCCGGCGGCAGGTGCAGGGCGTGCAACACCAGCTGGCTCGCCTCGTCCAGCGCGTTATCGGTGCCGTGACCGAAGAACAGACCTTCCGCGTTGAAGCGGCTGGCTCCCCAGCGTATGAAATCCTGAAGCGTCAGCAACTCTTCGGGTGGATTCGCCATGGTACTCGACTCGCACGATTGGCCCCGGCCACTCGGGGATACGACGGAATAAGGTACAGTTAAGAATAGCACCTTCCGCGCGACCGATTCATCCGTCCGGCATAACGACGCGGGTCAGCCGTTCCATTTCCCGCTCCACCCGCGCGAGCGAAGCGGCGATGCGCTTCCGGTCGCCGGTTCTGGCGGACTCCTCCAACGCCCCGACGCGGGCATCGAGGACGGGAACGCCGCAGTAGCTGGTGGCACCATGCAGGCGGTGGGCGGTCTCGACCAGTAGCGGCCAGTCGTTTGTCTCGAAGCCGCGGCGCAGCTCACAGAGCTCCTGGGGAAACCCCTGCACGAGCATTTGCACAAGCTCGCGGGCCAGCTCCGGGTTACCACCCGTGATCTCCAGGGCCGCCGCCTCGTCCCATACCGGCGGGTTGTCGGTAGCGACGGGGGCACTGTTTTCTCGGTTCTTTTCCATTCCCGGACCTGATGATGTTGTATCTTAATTGTCCGCGGCCCTGGATTCAGGGCGCCTTATACAGATTACACGGATCTTCACCGATGAAAAACGCAGCGGAGAGCCATGAACTACCCAACGATCGAATTCTGCGTCGGCAACACGCCCCTGGTACGCCTGCAACGGCTGCCGGGGGAAACGGACAATCGCATCCTCGTGAAGCTGGAGGGCAATAATCCAGCGGGATCGGTAAAGGACCGTCCGGCGGTGAGCATGATCCGGCGCGCGGAGGAACGGGGCGAGATCGCGCCCGGCGACACCCTGATCGAGGCCACCAGCGGCAATACGGGGATTGCCCTGGCCATGGCGGCGGCCATCCGGGGCTACCGGATGATTCTGACCATGCCCGAGAGCGCGAGCCTGGAGCGGCGCGCGCTTATGCGGAGCTTTGGCGCCGAGCTTATACTGACGCCCCAGGAGGGCAGCATGGAAGGGGCCATCGACCAGGCGCGGCGGATGGAGGCCGACGGGCAGGGCCGCATCCTGGATCAATTCTCCAATCCCGATAACCCGCGCGCCCACTACGAAGGCACGGGGCCGGAGATCTGGCGCGACACCCAAGGCGCCGTCACCCACTTTGTCAGCTCCATGGGCACCACGGGCACCATCATGGGCGCGGGACGTTATCTCAAGGAGCAGAATTCCGCGATCCGGATCGTCGGCGTGCACCCCAGGGAGGGCGCCTGCATTCCCGGTATCCGCCGCTGGCCCGATGCCTATGTGCCCAGGATCTACGACCCCTCCAGGGTGGACCGCATCCTCGAGGTCTCCCAGGACCAGGCGGAGCGGACGACCCGGGAGCTGGCGGCGCGGGAGGGAATCTTCAGCGGCATCTCCTCGGGGGGCGCGGTCGCCGCGGCCCTCGCGCTCAGCGCCGAATGCAGCGGCGCGGTCATTGTGGTCATCGTCTGCGACCGCGGGGACCGTTACCTGTCCACCGGGACCTTCTCCGCCTGAAACCCCGTCTAAGTTCTCACACCAAGCCACGAAGAATTCTGCCGTGGTCTCGGACGGCTCTTGGCGTTGCCGGCGCCACCGCACCGTCA
>JAIZWN010000613.1 GCA_020443945.1 Candidatus Thiosymbion ectosymbiont of Robbea hypermnestra
GCGGCATTCAGGAGTACTCCCATGGCGAAAAAATATCTTGTGACATTGACTACGGAAGAACGTGAGCAGCTGACCGAGTTGGTGACGAAGGGCCAGGCAGCGGCGTACAAGATCAAGCACGCCAATGTGCTGCTGAAGGTCGATGCCAACGGACCGAATTGGCGCGATGTGCAAGCCGCGGAGGCCTTCTCCTGTACCTCACGCACGGTGGCCATGCTCCGCCAACGTTTTGTCGCGCAAGGGCTCGAGGCCGCCTTGGGGCGCAAAAAACGTGAGCGGCCGGCGCGCGCGCCGCGGCTCGATGGCGAACCAGAAGCGCGTCTGATCCAGATTGCGTGCAGTGCGCCCCCGTCAGGACGCGCACGCTGGACCTTG
>JAIZWN010000614.1 GCA_020443945.1 Candidatus Thiosymbion ectosymbiont of Robbea hypermnestra
AGGCGCCAGGGATGGCAAAAGCAGTGGGGATCGAATCGTTAAGCTGCACAACCATGTCACTTTGAATTTAACCACTACCGAAAAACGTAATAATCTGTGAAAATCGGCGTAATCCGCGGACAAAAAGAAATGGGGTACCAGTCGGGAGTTAAGATTAGGGAGGTAAAGATTCCTATGGTGATAACGTTGGCGCTTCGGTCGTGGGACGCGCAACCGCCGCAGGTGGATCGGGAAGGCGCGGTTACCGCGCTGGAGACGGGGCATGTCCTTTATCTGCCGCACTTGGCTTTCGCGATGCGAGACGAAGAAAGGATTTTTTTGTCGGCGCGCTACAGCAACCCCGGCAGCAAAAATATCAGCTTCAATCCAATGACCGACGAGCTGCGTGGTCTGGGCCGCGGCACTCGCAAGGAGGAGTACGCACCGCTCGCCGCGATGATGGCCCGTTACGCGCGAGGCGCACGCCGCCTCCTGGATATTCTGTTGCCCCGGTATCAACCCTTCCTCGAGACGGGGCGCACGAGCTTCCGACCGGCGGAAATTGCCGGCCGTATAGCCTCATCTTGCCGCAAGGATGACACGCGTTTGCATGTAGATGCCTTTCCCGCTTCGCCGGTGCTGGGCAAACGAATCCTCAGAATATTCAGCAATGTCAGCCCCGACGGCAAGAAGCGCGAATGGCGTATCGGCGAGCCGTTCGAGGCCGTTGCCAGGCATTTCGTCGGCAGGATTCGGCCTCCGCTACCTGGGAGCGCCACCCTGCTGCGGTTGTTGCGTGTGACCCGGGATCGTCGTGCCCTTTATGACCACTTCATGTTGGACCTGCACAATCGGATGAAGGTGGACGGCGCCTACCAAGACGATTCTCCGCAAACGAATGTGCATTTTGCACCGGGCAGCACTTGGATGGTCTTCACTGACCAGGTACCGCATGCGGCGATGGCGGGCCAGCACGCGCTCGAGCAGACGTTCTATTTGCCGGTATCGGCGCTGGCAACGCCCGAGCAATCGCCGCTCAGGATACTGGAGAGGCTCACTGGGTACCGGCTTGTTTGACGAGGGCAGGCAGGACGAGGCAGTGTAGTTGGTCCGCCTCCAAGGTAGCACCAGGTCCGTTAAGATCGGCGGGCTTCCACTCTGCCGTCTTCTGCCCAGGTAGGGCGGCTCCCGGCACTCTCTGGCTCCCACGCTCCAGAGATTGTGAAAGAATTATCGAGCGTATCCGCAGGGTGCGCTCCTCGGCCTCGGAAGCACCAAAAGCGGCGTCCAGGCGCGTCATCGGCGTCCTCCGGCCCGCTGCGCG
>JAIZWN010000615.1 GCA_020443945.1 Candidatus Thiosymbion ectosymbiont of Robbea hypermnestra
CGCGTGCCGACAAAACCGTAACTTGTTTTGCTTTGGTTGTGTCCGGGATTCGGTGTATATACCCAGGGACAACAAAAAATTACAACACTACCGTCCTAACGTTCGACGAGCCGCAACTGCCGCGGCAACCACAAGCCTTTCAGCGTGTAGGATGGGTAGAGGCGCGGGCAGGAGGAGTGGTTTTTGGCACGGTTGTTCTCGCGCCGAAACCCATCACCAAGCCTTGCGGCAACCACAGGCCTTTCAGGTCGATAGATACGGCCTCGAACGGCGGTACGCAAACCTGGTCGGCACCGGCAAAGCGACCGACCTCGACCCAGGCGCTGGCAGCGAGCCGGTAGGCCTCCAAGGTCCGCTCGACCGGATCCGTCAGCCACGCATACCGCACGCCATAGCGCGCGTACAGTGGCATCTTGTCCTGACGATTCTTCCGTTTGGTGGCCGGCGAGAGGAGCTCGCAGACCCAATCAGGAACCACCTCGACCCGATGGCCGGTGGGAAGTATCGGCATACGCTCCCGGCGCCAGCCGGCCAGATCCGGCACAACCACCTCGACATCGCGCACGAAGTGTATGAGGGTCTCACCCGGTCGATGAGGAGCTGCCGAATCCCGGCACAACCACCTCGACATCGCGCACGAAGTGTATGGGTCTTCCCCTCCGGCAGGGTAGAGCAGGTCGAGGGCACAACCACCTCGACATCGCGCACGAAGTGTATCTCGGGCTCGGGGAATATCCACCACCCACCGGGACCATCGATGCCGTCACCGTAGCCGCGGCCGGTAGTGGTAAATTTTGGGACCTATATACCTGACTAGCCAGCCATAGTGTAATGTATTGTTGTATTTTACATACGCTGTTACAGTACACTTATTCCGGTACTTGACTAGCCGGTCCTGCACTGGTATCATTCCTCCATCAGTTGAGGAGTAGACCAGTGAAAGCCGACCAGCCCGAAACCATCAGCCTCTACCAGTTCTTCGCGCAGTTCCCCGACGAAGAATCCGCCCGCGTCTACTTCGAGCAAGAACGCTGGCCGAACGGCATTATCTGCCCTCACTGCGGCTCCATCCACATCTCCGAGTGCAAAGACCACAAGCCCATGCCCTACCGCTGCCGGGACTGCCGGAAGCATTTCTCGGTGCGGATTGGTACGGTACTGGAAGAATCCAAGGTGCCGCTGAAAACCTGGCTGCTGGCAATCTACATGCTCACCACGGCCCGCAAGGGCGTGCCCTCGACCCAACTGGCGCGCGAGCTTGGCGTCACGCAGAAAACCGCTTGGTTCCTGGCGCACCGCATCCGGGAGACGTGGCTTGGGCAAGGCAATGTGGCCGGCATGGGGCCAATCGTCGAAGTCGATGAAACCTACATCGGCGGCAAGGAGAAGAACAAGCACAAGGACAAAAAGCTGAATGCCGGGCGCGGGCCGGTTGGCAAGCAAGCCGTGGTCGGCATGAAGGAGCGTGACGGGCGAGTGTCCGCGCAGGCCGTAGAGAGCACCGACGCGCCGACCCTGCAATCCTTCATCGAAGACCATGCCCAGGAAGGCGCTACGGTCTATACCGATGAGCATAAGTCCTACCAGGGCATGACCGGATACAAGCATGAAGCGGTCAACCATAGCGCCAAGGAGTTCGTGCGTGGGATGGCGCATACCAACGGCATCGAGAGCTTTTGGTCCCTGTTGAAGCGGGGGTACTATGGCGTCTATCACTACATGAGTAACAAGCATCTCAACCGCTATATCAATGAGTTCTCCTTCCGGCAGGATACCGCGAAGGTTGATACCATGCAGTTCATCGCCATGACGGTTGAGCGGATGCAGGGCCGCAGGCTCACCTATGCGGGGTTGATCCATGCCTAGAAAGCCTGAAAAGATCGTTGAGCCGATAGACGCGCCGTTTGAGAAGGTGGTGAGAGCGATGGTTTCTCCTCTTAGGAGAGATCACACTAACAACCAATCTGGCGCAATGGAGAGCACGCCCGCTGTCGGTCGATACCGACCCCGAAGAAGGAAGCGTCCTAGATGAAGTGGGCGTCGCGTCGGATACGGTATCTCGCTTCGCTGACACCCTACGGGCTTTGGGCTGAGATGGGGAAATAGATAATCGCCGGCTAATGTGCTATTCTTACACAGTGCCGCGCAAAGTGGTGCTACGGACAATAGGGATCAAGCAACAACTAAGGTTGATCCATGTAGTCTGTCTAAGTCGGTCTAGGTCAACAAGAAGGGGGCGCTCTTTGGTGTGGGAGCCCCCTTTTTTGCTGCTTGGGCGAGGGCCGCTAGACCGGCCTCAACCTCTTCTTATACTCTGCCCTCCCGCGCGATTGAGCCGCAGTATGCCTATATACGGCGATCCGTCAACCCTCCGGTATTTTTCAGGCCAGAAATCAAACTCGGCAAACATTGTTATTGACTGTTTGTGGATTTAAGCCTACAGTTTAGGGCCAAGGTTGTCAATAAATCCTTCTTAGGAGGAAGGCGGGGCCTGTATGGAAGGAAATGCCGAGAGCTTAAGCGACATCCGAGAAATGCGGGAAGGGCGGTTGCGGCAACGTTCGTCTATCAAGTTTCCGTACATGGACCTCGGTGAAGCGATTTCTGTTGCACAAGCAATCCATGAGAATGCGGGAACACAGTGTGATCGCATCCAACTTGCCGCTTATCTTGGCCAGTCCACCACGAGCGGAACTTTTAGGCTGAAAGTTTCAACGGCAAGCAATTTCGGACTAGTCAAATCAAGTCATGGGGTTGTTGCGCTTACTTCCCTCGGAAGGAATATTGCTGATCGCACAAAATCCGCACGCGCGAAGGTTGACGCATTTTTCGGCATCCCTTTGTACCAAGCCATTTATGATGAGTTTAAGGGGCAAACTCTGCCACCCCCTGTAGCCCTAGAACGCTACATGGCATCGATAGGGGTCTCAGAGAAACAAACGGACAAAGCCCGTCAGGCGTTTCAGCGGTCCGCCGAAGTCGCCGGATTCTTCGAGCATGGGAAGGATAGGCTCGTTGAGCCTGTGCTTAAGGCTACGGAAGATGCGGTCAGTGACAATAGCTCATCAGATGACGCGAATTTGACGAATCATCCCGTAGACTCAGGGGGTGCCTTTGATGCTGTGAGGCGCGGCGACAACGGTGAAGGAGGCAGCTTACCTCCTTTGCTACAAGGGCTTGTCGATGCCCTGCCCACGCCAGACGGGAATTGGGAACCGGCAGACCGAGTAAACTGGCTAAAGCTCGCGGTTCACATTTTCAACGTGAGTTACAAATGCGAGAATTCTGCAGAAATCGTTATCTCGGTGAAAGGGGAGGTTGACTGAAAACCAACATGATGAGGCTTTTGATAGTCAATCAACCCATGTTCAACACCGTACTCGAAGCCATGCAGCTTGGGTAGAAGTAGCATCGGATCAAAGACGCGGACTGAAATCTGAACGGGGGTCGTCCCCCAAACGAAGCGGACCCCGGTACGGCAGCCACCGCACCGAGGCCCTAACCACAACCCACCTGACGGGAGGTAGGCTATGGCTGACTGCGATTCTACACGCACCTTCAACGCTGAGACCATCGTTCGCATCCGGGATGCCCTGTTGATCGGGCTAACCGCGTTCGGTGAGATCGAGCGGTTGTCCAACGCCCAAGAGGTCCGGGCACGGATAGGGAAGAAGACCAAGAAGGACCTGCGGGCAATCCACCCGACCGGCACCTCGGATGTGGTGTCCCGGTTTGCGGATGCCCTGCGCGCCGTGGATTAGGTATCGGCACATGCGGCGGCCACCTGGCCGCCGCGTACCAGAAACGGGTGCTGGTGGTCGTGGCTAGTCAGGTATATAGGTCCCTAAAAATTCAAGTCATGCCGTGCGGTCCAGGTCAGCCCCGGTCCTACCAGGCTGGCTACGGCCAAAAGCCCCTCTCCCCTGGCGGGAGAGGGGGTTCCAACCATCCCCACCGGATGACTTTTCGGTTGCGATTTCCGCTCGCCTGTTTGATCCCCCTCTCCCCGGCCCTCTCCCGGTGGGAGAGGGA
>JAIZWN010000616.1 GCA_020443945.1 Candidatus Thiosymbion ectosymbiont of Robbea hypermnestra
CGCGTGCCGACAAAACCGTAACTTGTTTTGCTTTGGTTGTGTCCGGGATTCGGTGTATATACCCAGGGACAACAAAATTACAACACCACCCGGTTAATGACTCCATACCAAGCAAAATCAATGGGTTGGTTTTTAGGCAGTCTCTGAAACTTTATCCTTGGTTCCCTTTGCGCCTTTGCGGTTAAACAACGACCTGTTTACATTAGTTTTGAATCGTTCCTGACGGTGAGGGAAGATCTCTACGTTGAATCCCGGAAACCACAAAACCAAGACACCACCAGAACGCGAAGGAGCAGGGATCGGCAGCGGCGCAGTTTAGCCACCGTCCGTGGGGGTGTAAACATCGGGGTCCAAGGCAGGCATGTCCCCTTTTGTCCCTGCGCGCGTTTGGCTGGCCCTTGAATTTTCAGGTAGTCTCTGAACCTCACCATAGGGAACCGTGCACGCAGAGTCTATCCCGAAGGGCATGAAGAAACTCACCATCCCGCGGTCGTTGCGCGATCCGATCCGGTTCGCGGCGGTCGCGCTCGCCTTGCTTTTTCCCGCGCCCCACGGCCCGGCGCAAGGGCTCGAGTTGCCCGACTTCGGCAGCTCCGCGGATCTGGTCATTTCCCCGGCTCAGGAGTACCGCCTGGGCAGGGAGTTCATGAGAAGCGTACACAAGGCCCTCTCGGTTATCGAGGATCCCCTGCTTACCGATTATCTCGAAAACCTGGGGAATCGATTGGTTGCCGCGAGCGCGACCGGGGCGGGGCGCTATCATTTTTTCCTGATCGAAGATCCGTCGGTCAACGCCTTCGCCGGACCCGATGGCCACATCGGTATTTTTTCCGGTCTGGTGCTGACCTGTGAGAACGAGGGCGAGCTGGCCGCCGTCCTGGCCCATGAGATCGCCCATGTCACCCAGCGTCACCTGATACGCTCGTTCGAGGACCAGAAACGTCTGAGCATTCCCGCAACCGCCGCGCTCATCGCCGCCGCCATCCTCGGGGCGCAGGTCGATACGGATCTCGGCGCGGCGGCCGTCGCCGGGATCCAGGCCGCCGCGGTACAGCGGCAAATCAATTTCACCCGCGAGCACGAGAAGGAAGCGGATCGCATCGGCATTGCCATTCTGGCCGCCGCCGGCTTCGACCCCTATGTCATGCCCGGCTTCTTCGAGCGCCTGGCCCGAACCAATCGCACCCGCGAGAGCGGCGCCCCCGAGTTTCTGCGCACCCACCCGGTCACCAGCAGCCGTACCGCCGACGCCCTCGGCCGCGCCGATCTTTATGGACACCAGCAACGGCCGGACGCCCTGCGCTTTCATCTGGTACGCGCCAGTCTGCGCGCGCGCGCGCTCGGCAGCGCGCGCAAGGCGATTGCCTATTTCCAGTCCCAGCTCAGGAGTAAACGCTACCGTAACGAGACCGCCGCGCGTTACGGCTATGCGCTGGGGCTGGCCCGCGGTAACCGCATCCGCGCCGCGCGCGCGATAAGCGACAAGCTGCTTGCCCGGTATCCGAATCAGGCCGAGTTCATGATTCTGGAGGCGCGGCTCGATGCCGAGAGCGGCGCCGCAAGCCGCGCCATCAAGACCCTGCAAACCGCCGTCGGGCTGCGGCCAGAGAATCTCCCGTTGCGGATCGCCTACGCCGATATCCTCATGGCCGCGGGACGGCCCGCGCGCGCGCTCAAGACTCTGGAGGAGGTCGCCCGCCGGAGGCCGGGCAAGGCCCTGATTTACCAAAAGATGGCGGACGCCGCGCTCAAGTCGGGACAAACGGCGGCGATCCATCGCTACCGGGCGGAAAAGTTCTATGCCGAGGGCGATCTGAAAACCGCGATCCGTCAGCTCGAGATCGCCCTGCGCCAACCGGGATTGAGCTACCACGACGCAGCCCGGATCCAGGTTCGGCTCGATGCCCTCAAACAAGAAAAATAGGGTAGTCCGTGCCGGGCGCCCCATTCCTTCAGGAAAGAAATAATCGTTCCCATACTACAGACTGGCCATTCTTCGAGGTTTGTGCCTTTGGTGCGCCAGGCAAAGCCTGGTCAGTCTAGCAACCTGAAAGGAGGTTGCCATGTAAATTGCTGATG
>JAIZWN010000617.1 GCA_020443945.1 Candidatus Thiosymbion ectosymbiont of Robbea hypermnestra
GACAAAACCGTAACCTGTTTTGGTTGTTTCCGGGATTCGGCGTATATACCCAGGGACAACAAAATTACAACACCACCGAGCCGTGGACGGGGCCGCACCGCACGGGACAGGGTTTTGTGGTTGTGGTAAAAACCTTGTGGAGAACCCGGACAATGATGATCGAGGGACGAGAGATGAGCAAGACAAACCCCGGCAGCGGCACCGAGCGTAGCGGGCGGGTCCCGCAAGGGGTGGGTTGAGCCGTGTCCCTGGGACCTGTAATGCTGGACCTGACGGGGGTCGCGCTCGACGCGGAAGAACGGGAGATTCTGCGCCATCCGGCGGTGGGCGGGGTCATCCTGTTTACCCGCAACTTCGAACACCCGGAGCAGGTCGCCGCGCTGACCGCCGCCATCCACGACCTGCGCGATCCACACCTGTTGGTAGCCGTGGACCAGGAGGGCGGTCGGATACAGCGTTTTCGTGAGGGATTCACCCGGTTACCGCCCGCCGGCCGTTTCGGCGCCCTGAGTCGTGAGCATCCGGTGAAGGCGCGGCGGGCCGCGGGTGATGTGGGCTGGCTGATGGCCGCCGAGTTACGCGCCGTGGGCGTGGACTTCAGCTTTGCGCCGGTGCTGGACCTGGACCGTGGGATCAGCCGGGTGATCGGAGACCGCGCCTTTGCCGCGAGCGCCGCTATGGTAACGGAGCTTGCCATAGCCTGGCGCTCGGGTATGTACGATGCCGGCATGGCCGCGGTGGGCAAGCATTTTCCCGGACACGGCGGGGTGGCCGCGGATTCCCATACCGAGCTGCCGGTGGACGACCGCCCCCTCGAGACGCTCGAAAGGGAGGACCTGATCCCCTTCGAGTACCAGATCCGCCAGGGCCTGGAGGCGATCATGCCGGCGCATGTGGTCTATCCCGCGGCGGACCCGGACCCCGCGGGCTTCTCGGCCTTCTGGCTGCGCCGGGTTCTGCGCGAGCGGCTCGGCTTTCAGGGCGTCATCTTCAGCGACGACCTGAATATGGCGGCGGCCGCCGCTGCCGGCGATTACGCCGAGCGTTCCCGCTCGGCCCTCGCCGCGGGCTGCGATGTCCTCTTGATATGCAACAATCGCCCCGCCGCCCTGGAGATGATCGAGTCCCTGGACGGGCACGCCGACCCGACGGCCCACTTACGCTGTCTGCGGATGCACGGTCGGGGTCACCTCGACCGCGCGCGTTTGCACCTGGAGCCGCGTTGGCAACAGGCCCTGCATGCCGTTGCGGAGCTTGCGGTGCCGGACCCTCCGAGCCTGGAGCTTTGAAAACGGGGATGCGCGGGGCCGGTACCCCACTTCTAGGGGACATTCTCAATTCTCACAGTAGAGTAGAGGACAGGTTTCCCGTGTCCTTAGATTTGGCCTATCCGTTCCCG
>JAIZWN010000618.1 GCA_020443945.1 Candidatus Thiosymbion ectosymbiont of Robbea hypermnestra
CATCAGCAATTTACATGGCAACCTCCTTTCAGGTTGCTAGACTGACCAGGCTTTGCCTGGCGCACCAAAGGCACAAATCTCGAACCCGGCCGGTAAAGCCGGCGGGGCGCCGGCGGTCCCGGTTTCCAGCAGGTTCCCCGTCAGCTCTCGGATATCCGGCGCAGGCTGGGGATGTCGAGCAGGAAGAGATTGGGGTCCGCCTCGACCAGGAGGCGGCGGCGCTTATATTCGGCGACGGTGCGACTGGCGGTTTCGGTGGTGATGCCGAGTATGGCGCCCATGTCTTCACGGCTGAGGAGCTCGCACTCGCCGTTGGTCTGGTCGCGCGCCAGGCGCAGTAACAACCGGGCTACCCGGCGACGGGCGGAGCCCGTGGACAATTCCGTGAGCCAGGCATCCGCCTCGGAGAGCGCCCGCTGCCAGCGGGTCATCAGCTCGCGGTAGAGTTTGGGGTTTTTCCGCCCGAGGATGCGCACCACCTGGGCCGGATAGCGACAGACTTCCGTGCGATGGATGGCGATTGCATCGTGCTCGTAGTGGTTCCCGACCAGGATCTCGAGTCCGATGACGTCGGTGACGCGGGCCAGCCGGACGATACGCTGTCCACCATCCGGCAGGTATTGAACGAGCTTGAGGGTTCCGCTACGAACGGTGAACAGATAGTCGCCGCTGTCTCCGGTGTGATACAGGGTGGTGCCGGGGGCGATCGCGAATTGGTCGATGGGGTCGTGGATAGACTCGAAATCCTCTTCTTCCAAGCCGGCGAACAGTACGGAGGTTCGCAGGGGACAGTGAAGGCAGTCGGCCTCTCCCGACCAGGCTTCGCGCAGGGTGATGTTCTTCGCCATCGGATTCCAGTAATAGCGGTAATTTTTCAAGTGATCAGGTGTCTCCCTGAGTCACGTCGAACATCACAGTAGAGTAGAGGACAGGTTTCCCGTGTTCTTAGATTTGGCCTATCCGTTCCCGCCCCTTTCGTCTGGCGGTG
>JAIZWN010000619.1 GCA_020443945.1 Candidatus Thiosymbion ectosymbiont of Robbea hypermnestra
GATCCGCTTCTTGAGTTTGTAAGGCAAAATCCAGCGTTCGCTTGCCTGGAGTTTCTTGAAGAGCCCCGACTCGACAAGGCTATGATAGGTTGTATCGCTGATGATTAAATGATCGGTCACTTCGACCTTGAGGAATTTGCCGGCCTGGATAAAATGATCGGTGATATCCTGATCATCGGTTGACGGCATCACATTTCCACTGGGATGGTTGTGAACCATAATCACCTGCACGGCCAGCTTGTAGATGGCCATGCGGAAGGCTTCTCGGGGTTTGACATTCGTCATGTTGGTGGAGCCCAGAGCGACCAACTCGATATAGAGGATCTTGTTTGCCTGGTTCAAACCCACCATCCAGAAGTGTTCCTGACCTTGGCCGATTTTATTCTCTCTACGGAGAATCTGGCGCATGATCAGGTAGATGTCTTGTGCACCGTTTACGGTGACTTTTTGTTGCTTGCTTAGTTTGACTTCCATTGCGGGGCC
>JAIZWN010000620.1 GCA_020443945.1 Candidatus Thiosymbion ectosymbiont of Robbea hypermnestra
TCAATTCTCACACAAAGACACCAAGCCACAAAGGGATCGTGGGTCATGGGTAAGGCGCCGGTTGGCCGTCATTCCGGACCTGATCTGCGAGGGGATTTGGCTTAATTAAGAACGCCCCCTAGGTTCCCGCGTGGGTCTTCGCCAACCGGCGTAAGGCCGCGGCGATTTGCGTGTCTTCGATGCCCGCCGCCGCCTCCAGCAAATGTTGCGCCGTTGTTGCGGACAGCCGGCTGGTCGCGTCCTTTCCCGGAGCCGTCGAGGAGGGGAGGGCGACCTGAGGTCGAATGCGGATGCGGCAGGTACCGATGGCCCCGTAGCGGGGGGCGAGACGGCGCTCGATCTCCGGGGCGAAGAAGCGCAGGCGTGACGACCAGACCGGGGAATCCGTGAGCAGGGTCAATGCCCCGGCCTCGAGGGAGGCATGCAGGCAATGCTCATCCAGGGGCGCGGGCAATGTGGCCCGGACTTCGCGCAACAATCGCCGCTGGCGCTCGATCGCGGCGAGATAATCGGCGGTTTTCCCGTCGTACCGCAGGAAACGGCAGACATGTCGCAGATGTTTGGACACGAATCGGACCGGGCTCGCGTATAGGAACACTTCTGGCGGGATGTCCGGGATTTTTGTTAAAGTAACCCAATTGTTCAGCTTGATGAAGAGGGTTGGATGAATCGAATCCGCCTCCAACAGACAGGGTGTTGGAAGGACTCCATGGTTCAGGGGACCATTTTCGGCGTGATCGCCGCGGTGGTGATCGCTGCCGCGGCAGCGGGAATCGGCTTCCGCTATGGTCAAATGAGCGTGCTGTCGGAGAGCCTGTCCGCGCGGTTCGTTACCGCGCTCAAGGCGATATTCGAGGAGGATCGGAAAATCCTGGAAGAAGCGGACCGGAAATTCCAGGTCCAGATGGATGTTTTTGCCGGGCGGGTTGGCGAGATACAGGCGGAGCTTCTCCGTCTGAACGCCTTGGGTGGACGTCTGGTGGAAATGGCCGGGTTGAGCGCCGCGGAGTTCGATTTCGAAAATCCGGTTCCCATCGGTGGCCCCGTCGGTATGCGAGGGGTCAGGGAAACCGAAGCGGAGCTGACGGAAAAGATCATCAAGCTGCCCGAGCTGATCGATGACCGCAAGCGCAAGCTGGAACAGCTCGAGCAGGCGATCATGGAAAAGGGCCTCAGAAAACAGGCCATGCCCTCGGGTTGGCCGGTCCGCTCCGGCTACATCAGCTCCGGCTTCGGGAATCGTATGCACCCGATCCTCAGAAAGCCCCATTTCCACGCGGGTGTCGATTTCGCCGGCAAGTCGGGGGCGCCCATATTCGCCTCCGCGGATGGGGTCGTCATCTACAGCGGTCAGCAGTCCGGATATGGCAACGTGGTGGAAATCCGTCACATGGACGGTCTGGTAACCTGCTATGCCCACAACCAGGCGAACCTGGTCGCGCAGGGCGACTTGGTCAAAAAAGGACAGGTTATCGCCAGGCTCGGTTCCAGTGGGCGTTCCACCGGACCTCATGTTCACTTCGAGGTCCGTAAGAACGGCAAACCCATCAATCCCATGGCCTACATCGAGTCCGCCGCACCGCACAAAAGGAACGACGGCTGATTTCGTCCGGCTGAGCCTACTCGATATTCGTCGTTCAGGGCCCGCTTGCCGTCCGGTTCCACGCTGACGGCACTCGACTCGTCGTAAAAGACCCCCTGTTCCTTCCCGCCGTGCTGGTGGTGTTGTAATTTTGTTGTCCCTGGGTATATACGCCGAATCCCGGAAACAACAAAGTTAGAACACTACCTCGGCACGGAAAACACCTACCAACCGGCGTTCTTTGTCTCCGCCTCTTGTTCGGCCTCTCGCCTGCCATGTGTAATTGAAGAACACCTGACAGGCACAGCGAACATAGCGTTCACGATGCGGGACTTCCGCCCGGTTACAAAGGCTTTTTCAATAGCGTACCTCATCCGAATTTAAGGCTTTATTTCAGAAATCCGGTCTGATGATAGAAGATACCTATCTGGGCGCCGCAACCGTTTCATTGATGAAGGTGGTGAAGAGATAATTATGGGACGGTATTTGGCTCATTCCGACGGAGAGCGGAGTCTCGATGCCTGCCCGGTGGTCGAGGTATCCCTGGTGGTTCCCGTATATAACGAATCGGCGACGGTCGGCCTGTTTCTCGAGCGGGTAGATCGGGCGCTTGGCGGTGAACCCCCGGTACGTCTGGAGGTCGTCTTCGTGAATGACGGCAGCTCGGACTCTACCCTGGATCGCCTCCTTAAGTACCAGCAACGCGATGCCCGCGTGCGGGTGGTGGATCTGAGCCGTAACTTCGGTAAGGAAGCGGCGCTCAGTGCCGGCATGGGGGTCGCGAGGGGACGGGTCGTGGTGCCGATCGATGTGGATCTGCAAGACCCGCCCGAGCTTGTCTTGGAGATGATCGAGCAGTGGCGCCAGGGTTATGATGTGGTGCTCGCGCGGCGGGTGGTGCGTGACGCGGATTCGCGGACCAAGCGGATATCGGCCGCCTGGTTTTACCGCGTTCACAATTGGATCGCCAAGCCGATGATTCCGGAGAATGTGGGCGACTTCCGGCTGATGGACCGTATCACGGTCGATGCGTTGAATGGGCTGCCGGAATCCGGGCGCTTCATGAAAGGGCTGTTTGCCTGGGCGGGTTTCCGAACGACCTGTATCGACTACGCCCGCCCGAAGCGTGCGGCCGGCTCGAGCAAGTTCGACGGTCGGCGGCTGTGGGGTTTTGCCTTGGAGGGCCTCATGAGCTTCGGCCCCTTTCCGTTGCGGCTCTGGACCTATCTCGGGGGCATGGTGGCGCTGGCGTCGTTTTTGTACGGTCTCTTTATCGCCTTGCGGGTCTTGGTTGTGGGGGTCGATACCCCCGGGTATGCCTCGCTGTTTGTTGCCATCACCTTTCTCGGCGGTCTCCAGCTCATGGGCATCGGCGTGATCGGCGAGTATCTCGGGAAGACCTATCTCGAAGCCAAGCGTCGTCCGGCGTTTCTCGTCCGACGCATCTACGAGCCGGATGATTGTGACCGGTGAACCTCAAGGAGACCCGTCTCCCAGGGAGCGTTCTCAATTAAGCCGAATCCCGGAAACAACCAAAGCAAAACAGGTTACGGTTTTGTCGGCACGCGCGTCGCAATCTGCTAATAGGACA
>JAIZWN010000621.1 GCA_020443945.1 Candidatus Thiosymbion ectosymbiont of Robbea hypermnestra
AAACAAGTTACGGTTTTGTCGGCACGCGCGTCGCAATCTGCTAATAGGACAGGATTAACAGGATTTTCAAGATTAACAAGATTATCTTTTGTGGGTTCTGAACGTTCGCCGCACGGTGACACTGTGTCCAAACTCGCCACCAAAGGTTCGTCCGGTCGGGACGATTCCAACCCCCTCTCCCCAACCCCTCTCCCGCCAGGGGAGAGGGGCTTTTGGCCGGAGCCAGCCTTGTAGGGCTAGTTCACTGATGCGGTTCGTTTCACTCACCGCATCCTACGCGAGTTACCCGCAATCTAAAGGGAAACGGGGTACTAGGTTCTGGGGTCCCACCCGGAACGACGGCCAAGTGGAAGCCCGCCGGTCCCGATGAGCCTGATACTGCTTTGGATACGGATCGACCACACCGCGCCATCTTTCCAATACACACCCAAACAACCAGACCGTCATTCCGGCTGGGACGCCGGAATCCAGGCGCCAGGGACGGCAGGTTGCAAGAATCTGCGATGTCCAATGTCCGCACCATGAATCCCGGAAACCACAAATCTAAGACACCACCTGAGGCGCGTATCCTGCCATCGGAATGGGCGGCGTTTTCCGCGGCGGGATGCACTATGCTTTTCCGCCCTACGCGGGCTTCAGCAGACATTGGAGAGACGAAGGGATTATCATAAGAGAATGAAAACCTCCCTTGAACATTTGCCTGAGCAGAAACGGCAGGAATTACAACGAGTTATCGAGATCATTCGTGAAGAAATCGATCTCGATATGCTGATCTTGTTTGGGAGTTATGCCCGTGGCGATTGGGTGGAGGACCTCGACCCGGAAACCCTCCTTTATCGTTCTCCACCAAGTCACAGAGCGTCTATACGGTACTATTTTATTGGTATTTACTCGCTATAAGCCAAGCACTCATGATCTAGAAAAATTAAGCCAAAGAGTCTCAAGCATAGAGCCAAGGTTTTTAACCATATTTCCACGCGCTACCGAAGAAGAAAGAGAAAGGTTCAAGTTGCTTCGCAAAGCCTATGTAGATGCACGCTATAAACCAAGCTATACAATCACAAAAGAAGAGCTTGATTGGCTGGCAGAACGAGTACAAGAGTTACAGGCTTTAACCGAAAAATTATGTAGGGAGAAAATAGCAAGTTATGGGTAGGAATCAAACAATCTGGCATAACAAAAAGTTACACCCGACCCACCTACCATTCGCGGCATTGCAAGTGCCGTGGTTTCAAATGCCTTCATCACTCAGCTCGCGTAGGCTTGGGTACCTTAACGACGCGTCTGAGCAATCACGGGGATCTGCCTTTCGACGCGATGCGCTTGAATCGGCCGGTCTCGGACAGTTCGCGGGCTACGAATCGAATGAGGTTCTTTCGCCCCTCGCGACCAGGGTCCAAGTCGAGTTGTTTTAAGAAATCGAGCAATTCCTCAGATTCCACGCCGATTTCATCGAGATAGCAGACAATTTCATCCTGTTCCATTCGATAGAGCTCATCCACCGACTTATCGATTCGCTTGCTTGCGACTCGCACGATCTCGTCGATCAGCTCTTGTCGGGTCGCCTTTTTGCCGAACTCGATCTCCAATCCCTTTGCCAACCGGTTCAGGGTCTCCACCGTAATATACCTGCTCTCCTTCAAGCCTGCCTTTACGCCCTGAATACCCAACCAACGAGCAAGCAGACGGACATCGATCTCTGAATTCAAGCCGGGCATCGTTCGATAAACTCCTTGGTCAATTCTCGGAGTTGCTGTGACTGCTTTTCCGCGTTTTGGCCGCTGATGTCGAAGACCGGACAACGGTCGCGCGCGGCCTGGCGCAATCCATCTCCTTCCGTCACATACGTCTCGAAAATCGGACCAGACTGAGCAATACGCCGATACTCCGTACGCTCGGTCCACTTGAGAATCCCGCCCCACTCGCGTGCTTGCGTGGCAATGGCTCCCGCATATTGCGTCGGCGAATAGTCGATTGTCTCATCGATTGTATTCGCTACCAATTCGATGTCACTGTTGACGTTATTGATTGCTTCGATTGCGGATACGACGCCGACGGTCGATTGCAGGTCCAATTTGACTGGTGAACAAACATACTCGCAGGCATAGAGTATGGTGCGTAACAGATCGTTGATATCCGGGTGGGAATCCACAAGGATGTAATCGTACCGGTCGCGGATCGGCGCAAGCACCACCTCTAAAACCGAAAGGTGACGCCACAGGCTACGCATGTTTTCACGGATGTTATTCGTGGTCGGTATCTTATCCACGGTGACTGCCGAAAGCCGGGGATCTGCGGGGACGAAATGGATTCTTTCCTCACTGGTTGCGAAGATCTTGATATCTGGCGTTAGTGTTTGGGCACTGTATAGCTCGAGAAATTTGTTGTACAGCGTAGGTCCCTGAATCTGTCCTGTTCGGAACCCTTCGATCAGTGTCTCGTCAAACCTCCCGGTGATGCCGCCGCGCTGATAGTCGCCGTCTATCACCAGCACCTTTTTTCCGTGATAACGGCTTAAAGCCACGGCGAGGTGGTAGCAGATCGTTGTCTTTCCAACGCCACCTTTCTCGCTCGCAAACCCAACGATTGTTCCCATCTTCTCACCTATCGTGTGCGGTCGTCCGATCTGGCATCCTATCCTATCGCAGTTGCGGCCCACCAGGGGCTCTAGTACCCCATTTCACCTTATTTTACATCCTCTTAAGCCTCCAAACGCGCCCAAGCACCGTGCGCACTCTATTGCCAAGTGTCGTCACGCTGCCTGGGCGCGTTTGGGGGCTCCCTTCGGGCAAGGCTAAAGCTACCATCTGCGTCGTTGCGCGAGCTTGAAAGAGGGCTGGCTATTCCTGCGCTCGCGCGCCTCGCATCTGACCGCTTCTC
>JAIZWN010000622.1 GCA_020443945.1 Candidatus Thiosymbion ectosymbiont of Robbea hypermnestra
GTTAATCTTGAAAATCCTGTTAATCCTGTCCTATTAGCAGATTGCGACGCGCGTGCCGACAAAACCGTAACTTGTTTTGCTTTGGTTGCGTCCGGGATTCGGCGTATATGCCCAGGGACAACAAAATTACAACACCACCCACAAGGCGATGCCGTTTGCAATCCCGAAGCCACGAAGCATCCCGGCAAATTAAGGTGAAATGAGGTACCAATCGCTTGGACAAGGCCGCGCGCGATCATCTGCAACGCTGTTTCGTGCTCCACCGACGCAACTTCGGCAACTCGAGCCTGATCCTGGAGGTATTCTCGACCGCCTACGGACGACAGGCCGTTCTTGCCAAGGGCGCCCGGCAACAACGCCGGGGTCGCCCCGCCGGGGGTGAGCTCCTGCAACCCTTCCGACCGCTCTGGCTGAGCTGGAGTGGGCGGGGCGAGGTCAAGACCCTGGTGCGGTACGAGCCGGTCGGGCCCGCGGCCGAGCTGCCGGGCAAGGTCCTTTACTGTGGGTTCTACCTCAACGAGCTCCTGGTCCGGCTGTTGCGGCGAAGCGACCCGCACGAGGCCCTGTTCGCCTTCTACTCCGCGACCCTCGACGCGCTTGCGGCGGGGGAGGAGATCGAGACGGCGTTGCGGGGCTTCGAGCTGAATCTGCTGCGGGAAATCGGCTATGCGGTGGTGCTCGACCGGGAAGCCGGGAGCGGTCGGCCGGTGGCGCCGGGGCGCGACTATGTCTACGAGCAGGAATCGGGCCTGCGTGCCGCAGGCGCCGAAGATGGCCGGCGGACCCTCTCGGGTGAGCTCCTTCTGACCCTGGCGGCCGGTGAACCCCTGAACGGATCGGCGGCCAGGGAGGCGAAGTGGCTGACCCGGCGCCTGCTGGCGCCCCATCTCGGTGAGCGGCCCCTGAAGAGTCGCGAGCTGTTTCGACGCTGGAACTCCAACCCCTGAGAGGCCCGGGATAGATGGCAACCCTCGACGCAAAACGGCTGCGCGCGGTTTACCGGCGGCTGCTGGCGGAGTACGGTCCCCAGCACTGGTGGCCGGGCGACTCGCCGTTCGAGGTCATGATCGGCGCCATCCTGACCCAGAATACCGCCTGGGCCAACGTGGAACGCGGCCTGGGGCGGCTGTGCGACCGTATCCCCCTCACGCCCCAGGCAATCCTCTCCCTGCCCGGCGACGAGCTGGCCGCCTGCCTGCGCCCGGTCGGCTACTTCAACCTCAAGTCGCAACGGCTGCAAGCCTTCTGTCGCGCCTATCTGGAGGCGGGCGGGTTGGCGGGCCTGCGTACCCTGGAGACCGAGGCGCTACGCCACTGGTTGCTGCGGATCCACGGCATCGGCCCCGAAACGGCGGATGATATGTTGCTCTACGCCTTCGAGCGGCCGGTCTTCGTCGTGGACGCCTACACCCGCCGCGTCTTCGAGCGTCTCGGCGTGCTGACGGAAAACCTGGATTACGAGACCATCCGCCGGGGATTCGAGACGGCCCTCGGTCAGGACGTCCCCCTGTTCAACGAATACCACGCCCTCATCGTGCGTCACGGCAAGGAGCTCTGTCGCCGCACCCGACCCCGATGCCCGCAGTGCTGTCTGCATGCGTCCTGTCCGGGCTGTTGACACAATCGCCGTGCCGGTGGTGTTGTAATTTTGTTGTCCCTGGGTATATACGCCGAATCCCGGAAACAACCAGAGCAAAACAAGTTACGGTTTTGTCGGCACGCGCATCGCAATCTGCTAATAGGACAGGATTAACAGGATTTTCAAGATTAACAGGATTTTTTTGTTGTGAAGGGCGCTGGCTGGTTTGGTCCGGGCGTGATCGGGCGTAGAACATTCAGCAACGACAAAAATCCTGTCAATCCTGTGTAATCCTGTAAATCCTGTCCTATTGGGGGTTTGCGACGCAGCTCG
>JAIZWN010000623.1 GCA_020443945.1 Candidatus Thiosymbion ectosymbiont of Robbea hypermnestra
CAACGGGCGCCTTACCCATGACCCACGATCCCTTTGTGGCTTGGTGTCTTTGTGTGAGAATTGAGAACGTCCCCTAGGCAGGCTCTCAGTCGCGTGCCGTCAGGGCGTCCAGCAGCTTGCGATGGATGCCCCCGAAGCCGCCGTTGCTCATGACTACCAGGTGATCGCCGGGCCGGGCCGCGGCGACGATCCGGTCGACAATGTCGTCGACTTGCGTGCAGAGGGTGATTTGCCTTCCGGGATCGGCAAACCAGGCCGCCGGGTCCCAGCCGAGATTCGCGGGGGTGAACAGGTACACCTGGTCCGCCGGCTCCAGGGAGGCGGCCAACGATTCCTTGTGTACGTCCATACGCATGGTGTTCGAGCGCGGCTCGAGCACCGCGATGATCCGCTCACCGCCGACCCGCCGACGCAGCCCTTCCAGGGTGGTGGCGATGGCGGTGGGGTGGTGGGCGAAGTCGTCGTAGACCCGCACGCCGCCGACCTCGCCCCGCAGCTCCATGCGTCGCTTGACGCCCTGGAACCGGCCCAGGGCGGCGATGGACTCTTGCGCCGGCACCCCCGCGTGTCGGGCGGCGGCCAGGACCGCCAGCGCATTGAGTATGTTATGACGCCCGGTCTGGTCCCACTCCAGGGTGCCCACCGGCTCGCCCCGCAGCCGCACCTGGAATCGGGAGCCGTCCGCAAGCTCCGGTTGCGCCGACCAGTCGCCGCCGTCTCCTACCGTCTCCCTGGGGGTCCAGCAACCCATAGCCAACACCTGGTCGAGGGCCGGGTCCCGGGACGGATGGATGACGAGTCCGGTGCCGGGCACGATGCGGACCAGATGGTGGAACTGGCGCTGAATCATCGCCAGGTTGTCGAAGATGTCGGCATGATCGAATTCCAGGTTGTTGAGCACCAGGGTCCGCGGGCGATAGTGGATGAACTTGGAGCGCTTGTCGAAGAAGGCGGTGTCGTACTCGTCCGCCTCGACGACGAAGAAGGGCGCCGATCCCAGCCGGGCGGAGACCCCGAAGTTTTTGGGAATCCCGCCGATGAGGAATCCCGGAGCCAGCCCCGCGTCTTCCAGTACCCAAGCCAGCATACTGGCGACGCTGGTCTTGCCGTGGGTACCGGCCACCGCCAGCACCCACCGGGTTCCGAGCAGGTTTTCCCGCAGCCACTCGGGCCCGGATGTGTAGGCCAATCCCTGGTCCAGCATGGACTCGATCACGGGGAGCCCGCGCCGCATGGCGTTGCCGACGACGACGATATCCGGGGCCGGCCGGAGATGGCAGGCCTCGAAGCCCTCCATCGGATCGATCCCCGCCTCCCGGAGCTGGGTGCTCATGGGTGGATAGACATCGGCGTCCGACCCCGTGACCCGGTGTCCCAGGGCGCGGGCCAGCAGGGCGACACCGCCCATGAAGGTGCCGCAGATGCCGAGGATATGCAGATGCATCACAAGCTCCGAAAAAATCCGCCTGACACGCCCCAGCGGAAAACATAAGGCTATTTAAGGTTCCCTTGAAAAGAAGGGAATGATGGTACAGGGAATTCATGGGACACTGTAGGGATCGGTTCTTGCTATACCCCCTGAAAGAAACCACCCCTGAAGAGGAAGATCGAAATGCGACTACTCCGTTACCTGATTCTGTTCGCCCTCGTGGCCTTCGTCGTCTGGCCCTATTACCATGTTTTCCGCATCGACAACGCCCTCGGCAAGGGCGACATGCGGGCCCTGGAACAGTTCCTGGACCTGCCGGCTATTCGTCGCAACCACAAGGAACGTCTGGAAGGCGGCCTGGGCCTTCGGCCCGATCCTCGAGATACCGAGGGTATGGCCTGGCTGCGGCAGAATCTACAGCGCCTGGGTGACTCCGCCCTGGAGCAGACTATCACCCCGGAATGGGCCCGAGATACCCTGCGGAAGGCCGCCGCGGATGTAACCGACAAACAGGCACCCTACTTTATGGGCGCGATCACCTTCGCATTCTTCGAATCCTATGACCGCTTCCTCATCCGCTTAGGAGAGCTCGGCCAAAACGCCACCCATGTCCGCATGGGGTTACAGGACTGGACCTGGCGGGTCACCGACATCATCCGGTAGCGGCGGTCCGACTGATGCTCTCCTAGCTGGCCTGGAATCGGGACGCCGAGGCGGATGTCCTGCTCGAACGTGATTTGTCTTTTCTCAAATCCTGTAAATCAATATCCTGGGCATCCTGTTCCTGGCGTGCTACGAGTCGGAACCAAAGCTCCAGCCACAACACGAGCCAAAGGCGGGTGGCATGGTTCTCGCCCTTGCGATGGGCATGCAGGCATTGTGTGACCGGGCCGTTTCGGATCCAGCCTTCCCGGACCGCGATGCTATCCTGCAACAGATTCTCCAACACCTCTCCCAGCTTGCCGCGAAACCAATCCGCCAATGGCATACCGAAGCCCATCTTGGGTCGATACACCACTTCCGGGGGAACCCGGCGCGCGGCAATCCGTTTGAGCAGCCATTTGCGCCGCCCCCAGCTCAACTTCATGGAATCCGGCATCCCCCACGCCATTTCGATTACTCTCTGATCGAGAAACGGCGCCCGTACTTCCAGGGATGCCGCCATGCTGGCCACATCTACCTTGGTCAGATAGGCGTCCGGTAGCTGCACCTGAAAGTCGTCGTAGAGCAGGATCTGCACTTTGCTCGCTTCGGGCCGTTCCAGTGCATGACCCACCCGTAGCGAAGCGAGATCGGCCCGTAAGGCGGATCGGAGGGAAGGGCCAGCCAGATCGGCGAGACTCCCATACCAGCTCTCCGCGTTTGTATAGCCTGCACCCGGTGGCATCAATGACATCTCGTTCATGGCCGCCCAGCGTCTTCCCAGGCCACCGCACCGACCGGCAATCCGTGGAATCCATCTTTCGCGGATAGGGCGTGGGATTACCGCGCCATACCGTGCCGCATACACACCGGACTGCATACGCCAGTAGCCACCGAACGACTCGTCGCCGCCATCACCGCTCAGACAAACCTTGACACGCTGTCGGGCCAAACGGGCTACGCAATACGAGGGCACCGCCGAGGCGTCGCCGAAGGGCTGGCCGTACTGCATCACTAAATGCGGCAGACAGGCAAGTACATCGTCGACGTCGATCCGGATCCTGTAATGCGGCATTTCCAGATGCTCCGCAACGCGCCGGGCGTAGGACAGCTCGCTGTATTCCGCTTCCGCGAAGCCGAGGGAAAAGGCCTCGATACCCGGTCGATGGCGCGCCGCGAGCGCCGCGACCAGGGATGAATCCACTCCGCCGCTCAGAAAAACGCCGACGGGGACATCGGCATCCAGACAACGCGCCACGCTGTCGTCAAGCGCGTTTTCTACAGCCACCTCCCATTTCCGCGAAGATGCGCGGCTCGGGCCGACGCGGGGAAAATCCCAATATCGGGTCGACACCGTGGTATCGCCCGGTCTTGCGTTGAGCAGGTGGGCGGGTGGTAATACTTCGACGCCTATCCATGCCGCATGGCTGCTTGGAATGAAGCTGTGCGCCAGATGGCAGGCAATCGCCACAGGGTCGATTCGCGGCCTGCCCAGCACATGCTGCAATCCCACCAACGTCGAAGAAAAGGCGAGGAAATCCGGTGTGGCAAGATAAAATAGCGGCTTCTCGCCGGAGCGATCCCTGGCCAATAGCAGGCAACCCCTTGCGGCATCCCAGATAGCCAAGGCAAACATGCCCCTCAGCCGTGGTATCAAATCTTCTCCCCAGACCCGATACCCCTGAACGATCACCTCCGTATCGGATTGACTACCGAAGCCGAAGTCCGCGCCTTCCAATTCACCGCGCAACTCCCGCCAATTGTAAATCTCGCCGTTGAAAATCACCTGCACGCTACCGTCTTCGGAAGACATCGGGCAATGTCCGGCAGGGCTCAGATCCCGAATACTCAAACGCCGATGCACCAGGCCGATGTGCGGGGCGGAGTAATATCCCTCGTCGTCCGGCCCGCGATAGCGCATGGCCTGTGCCATGAAACGCAGGTCTTCCTGATCCGGCGTTTCATTCCGGTGCAGCAACAGGCCCGCAATCCCGCACATCAGGGTGTTCTCCGGACGCTTGTCACATCATCGATCGGTGGTGGGTAATACTGATATGGAAATCCAGCTAACAGCTGACAATTATTCCATATTACGTTGGTATCAGGAAGAGTTTTGAGGTTACCTACTTTGACAAATTCTACCCGGCTAATATCTTAATAGAAACCTGGAATTGATTTTCATATAATCATCTGCTGCAAGGGGATTCTTAGACAGCCTCTCAATACAGATTCTTTGCCTGCGAGGTGATTCTGATTTGTCAGCAGGCGGATGTGATCCTAATTGTTTAAGTTTTTAAATAGCCTATTATTCTTGCTAAAGCCCAACGCGTACCTTTTTGAAAGCGCGCTCGAACCAATCGGGGGCAATAATCAACAAGAGGAGCGTAGAAATAAGCACTCCAACGGGAAATTTTCCGAGTAGGCTAAGCAGTGGATTCTCCAACCAACTAAAGCTCATGATGATCCCGGCACTCAACGCTACCACAAGACTCAAAGTCAAACGCAGCCAATCAACGGGCATGGGAAGAACCCTTCTCGATGCCGCGAGAATGCCCACAGCGACAACCCCATAGCTGGCACACTGGGCAATGGCCGCGCCATGGGCGCCGAGGTGTGGCACCAGCAGCAGGTTGATGCTCAGGCTTAAGGCGCCGCCGATTAGCCAGAAATAGGCGACGTAGCGCATCTTGTTTTTCAGAAAGAAGGCGGTACTGGCCAGTCCGCCGAGGCCATAAAAAAACATCCCGCCCGCCAGCCAGGGTATATAGGCGGCTCCCGGGTGAAACTCGGGCGCGGCCAATAGACGCAAGACATCCCCGCCGGCAGCGGATACAGCTACCCAGACGACCGACAGGCCAGTCACTAGTCTTCCCCAAAGTCTGCCCAGTGATACCAGGGTAGATGATGAGCGTGTGCTGTATATCCGACTGACTTCAGGAAACCAAGTCAATGTTAGGCTGCTGTTCACTATCGAGCCCAGCAAGGCCACATTGGATGCCATGAAATAGACGCCGATTACAGCCGTGTCACTGTATTCAGCCAGAAACCAACGGTCAGAGGATGATACGACCCAATGTAGGAGGTATATGATGCTGGCTGCTAATCCCATAGAAACGATAGCCCGTTTCTTCTCGGAAGAAAGATCGGATCGTTTCAGAAACACCGTCCTGTCAGGAATACCCAGTAGCACAAGAGTGATGAATGATGCCCCTAATGTACCTGAAAAAAGCGCCCAAATATCCGATCGCCAGAAAATTGCTACGCCTAGAGTAATCAGCGCAGATGCCACCGCCGCACTGATAGTTGCCACTGCTACCTTATGGTAATGGCCGGCTAGGCGAATTCGCGTGGTCGCCATAGTTTCCGCTACAGACAGAACGATGGCAAATAATGAGTAAATTGCAACTATTTGGTAGTAGGATGGTAACCAGCGGTGGCCTAGCCAATACCATCCCCCTCCTATCAGCACGGCATAACTAACGGAGCCGGCCACGGAAAAACGCCAGCACAATCGCTCGACGGATAATCGGGTGGTAATGTCCTCTTGCAAAAAAAAACGGGTATAGGACAGATCTATACCGAGCAGCGCCAACGTAGAACCAAGGGAAATCACGGTGGCAGCCAGTGCCGTCACGCCATAAGGCTCGGGACCTAACAAGGGCGTCAAAACAAGGACGACAACAAAGTATAATAATTTAGATCCGACTCTCGCCAGAGTGATAACGCTTGTTCCACTAATGACTTGCTTTGCTAATGTCATGATTATAATCGCGGTTTCAACGCTGCTTCTCGAAAACCCCCATGACACTCATGCCCAATAGATGCCAACGGTCCAACAATCCCATCGTAGAGTAGATTTGGTAGAGGGATGGTGCGAACACTATCCTGGCAATAATGCGTGCCCACAAGGATTCAGACTGCTCTGCCCCGATCCGGCACCTAAGCAGGGCACGATAATCATGAACTCCAGCGGGTTCATACCGGATAGTACTAACATTGCAGCCTGTTAGATGTGCCAGTGTTTGAAGCTGATCCGATGTCCAACGAGATAGATGATGTGGTGGTTGATCCAGCGGGTCGAAGGGATTATGATATCCACGTAACCGGTTGGGCACAGTTATAAAAAATTTTCCACCGGGCTTGAGACAGTTACTTGCTGCCCGGGCAAAAGGCTGAACATCTGAGAGGTGCTCGATTACCTGGAAGGCGGTTACGACATCGAAACATTCGCGATTCTCACTGGCAAACTCGTTTAGCGGTACGCAATAGGCGGACAGGCCTTTGTGTTTTGCGTTTTCGACCGCCATAGGGTTGATGTCGATTCCACAGACGACTGCGCCTTTCGCCTGCGCCAATTGCAAAAATCTACCCTCGCCACAGGCAATATCCAGGACCTTATCTCCCGACGCTATTATTTCGATAGCTGCCAGAAAATCCCATCTTTCACTCGAGTAACCCAGTGAGGAAGCCATTAGCTGGTTATAGAACTCCGCATCGCCAGGTATTGCTGGGTTGAAATATTGCAGCCCGCATCGTTGGCATTCCAATAGAGAAATATTCGGTGCCGGTGTATGGCGCTGCATTATTTCCGGGCTGAATACGGCACCCCACCTAGTTCGCAGTGAAGACCAGATTCTTTCAAAAGGGATGCTTTCCAGCGGATTCGCGGAAACATCACCACATAATGGGCAATTTGAAATCACGTGCACCGCAGGGATTGGGTCTTGCCTTTTACCCTGTTCTCTACCACAAGCATTTTCGATTTGGCTCATCACTTGATCTCGAATGTTATTAATAGGGAACCTCGAATTAAAAATTCACTGGCCCCTGAATTCCTATCACTTCCAGTGTCGTAGTACGCAGCTCCTCTTCACCAAGTTTTCTGAATTCACCTGAAAGCCGGCTGACCTTTATCGGCAGGCAATGACGTACTTCCCGGTTTACATCCAGAAGCGTTATCCCCAGGGCTTCGAGCTTATCGATATAGTGCACGGCGCGCCAGCGGTTGATTGCACCGGGTATAAATCGGACGGTCAACCAATAACCCAACCGCGACCATTCCAGCATTTCTTATGTAGTTCGTATCGCGCTGACCGTGATCGGCCAAGTCGATATAGTGCGAGTGCCAACCGCCGGACCGAGTCAGCCGGGCCATGGTTTCCCAGAATGCCTCAATGTCCCAAATGTGCTCAATGGCCGCTCGGCTGTAAACAAGATCGAATTGCATGTGCTCGGCATTCATGGCGTCTTCGAGTTCCTTCAACGGTTTTACGCAGTAGGTAATCCTTGGTCGAAGTCCTTCGGCCACTTCATGGGGCCGCGCCTGTAGTCGATCCGACTCGGTTTCCTGAAACCATCCCGACAATGTATCCAGCAACTCCCACGCGAGCTTGCTCCAGAACCCGCTTATCTCGGGGGCTGCATTCTTGAATACATCCCAGCATATCACCTCAGCAGGCGCGCCACGTCGGGTCTCACAATACGCCCACCAGAGTAGTGCAGTGCCTAAATTCCGGCCCGGCCCGATCTCGAGTATCCGTTCGGCCGAGATGAACCCCGCATTTTGCAGCCTGTTGAAATGGGGCTGAAAAACGCCCCAGGCATACTCGGCATCCCCGCGACCGAAATGGACGGCAAGCCGTTCCTGCGGGAAAAGCAGACGGCGGGTGATCGGAACGATGCACAGCAGATTTTCGGTTATATTGGAATATGAGGCCGACACGGTGGTCGTTGACCAGAAAACAAAGGGTTAGACGCCAAATGGTCCTCGTAACATACTGATTTTAAAGAATGTTACAAAGGGAACAACTCTA
>JAIZWN010000624.1 GCA_020443945.1 Candidatus Thiosymbion ectosymbiont of Robbea hypermnestra
GCGACGCCAAGCCGCTTGGGATGACGACTATCGCGCTCAGGTCGTGTTTGGATAGGAGTTTATACGCGCTCGCCCTGCCTCGGGCGATTGTGCTTGCCCCTCGGTGATGATGGCTGCTATCATGCCATCATCCTCGGTTGAATGACGGCATAGACGATGATTCGCATGCAGGTCCAACTCAGCGAGCAACAACTCGAGGTGCTGCGCGGGCGAGCGGCCCACGAACAGGCATCGATGTCCAAGCTGGTGCGCCGCGCCGTGGACACCTGGATCGGGAGCCGGCCGGAAACGGGCCCTTCTGAGCGCCGCCGCCGCGCAATCGAAGCCGCGGGCAGGTTTTCCTCCGGCGCACAGAACGTCGCCGAGCGGCACGATGAGTATCTCGCGGATGCCTTTGACCGATGATCTTCATCGATACATCGGCGTTCTACGCTATCCTGGATCGCAATGACCGGGCTTACGCTCCGGCGTGAGCGACTTGGGCGACTATCTTGTCGCCCGCAAGCACGACGTCGCTGGTCACCAGCAATTATGTGCTGGTGGAGTCCTTTGCACTGATCCAGGCACGGCTCGGTGTCGATGCGGTCCGTGCGTTCAACGATGCTATTTTGCCCGTCGTCGTATGCCAGTGGGTTACCGAAGAGGATCACGCGGTGGCCGCCGAGGCGGTGCTGACCTCCGGGTGCCGTGGCTTGAGCCTGGTCGATTGCAGCAGCTTCCGAGTCATGCGCCGGCTCGGTATCCGCCGCGCCTTTGCGATCGATCGGCACTTCCGGGAGCAGGGCTTCGACCTCTTACCCGATATCGTAGCCGGGTAGTGGTAGAGTGTTGAGTGGTGATGGGCTGCCCAGCGGCCCAATCATGGCTCAGAGCCCTCGGCCTTTGAGTGGGTAAGGGAGAGGCCGAGGCCACTCCCTCCCCGTTGCCGCAAGGGGGTCAATTCCCCCGATTGTCCAGCATGCCCCTTTCGGGCACTGGGCGGCT
>JAIZWN010000625.1 GCA_020443945.1 Candidatus Thiosymbion ectosymbiont of Robbea hypermnestra
TACGGTGGGTAATCTACGGACCAAGAACCGCGAACATCCGTGAGTTCAAAGCGCTTGAAACGGTTCCGCGGGCGGCGAAGATTCCGTTGGTCAATGACTTGGTCGCAACGAGAACCGACAGCGGACTAGGGGTCAATTTTGGACACAGTATCACCGTGCGGCGAACGTTCAGAACCCACAAAAAATAATCCTGTTAATCCTGTCCTATTAGCAGATTGCGACGCGCATGCCGACAAAACCGTAACCTGTTTTGCTTCTGTGTTTATCCGTGTCTGTCTCCGTGATTCAAAGAATGTGCGATTCCCGCCCGACAAGAGACAGAACTGTTGTTGTGCAGCGCACCAACCTGACTCATTTGTAAAGATGCAGGTCCCTCAAGGAATCCTTGGCTCCCGGCGGTCCCTGCCGCCGTGACAGCTCCGATGGACACATCCGGATTTCAAGCACTGCGCGGGCTCGACCGGGACCTCGCGCGGTCCTTGTGGCAGCAGATCCGCGATCTCTGGACCCATGCCTCGACGGCCCTGGAGGGCAATACACTCACCCTGGGCGAGACCCGATTCGTGATCGAGGAAGGGCTTACGGTATCCGGCAAGCCCTTGAAGGATCATCAGGAGGTGATGGGACATGCACGCGCCATCGATTTGCTCTCCGCGGGGTTGGCGGACGAGGTCACCGAGTCCCATCTCTTCGACCTGCATCGGGCCGTGCAGTCCGAATTCGTGGCGGATATCCACAAGCCCTATGGCGCCTGGAAGCTGGAGCCGAACGGTACCTACGCGGTCACCGCGGATGGTCGGCAGCTCTACATCGAGTACGCGGCGCCGCAGGATGTCCCCGCCCTCATGGCGGAGTGGCTGGCGGAGCTGAATCGCCTGCGCGCTACCCGGCTTGGCGAGACGGCGGCGCTCGTTGCCTATGCCAGGCTGCACTTGGGTTTTGTCCATGTCCATCCCTTTTGGGATGGGAATGGACGCCTGGCAAGGCTGTTGAGCAATCTGCCCTTACTGTGCTCGGGTCATCTGCCGGTGGTGATCGATGTTCGGGATCGCAAGGAATACCTGGATATCCTGGCAGGCTACGAGCAGGCGACCGGTCGGCTCACAAACACGACCGGCGTGTGGCCGGCCCGGGCATCGGGCACGGCGTTTCAGGCCTTCTGTGGGCGTTCTTATCGGACGATACGCCACCTGATCGAGCAGGCGCGATGCCAACAGGCCGAACGAAGCCGTGTCGGTCGAAGCGAGACGAATGATGGATAAAGAAACGACCTCTCGTTCCCACGCGCCGCGTGGGAACGCACAAGCTCCGCGCCGCGGAGTTGGTAGGTGTTAAGATGATGAGAAAGTGCCTGATCGGGTTATTGATGGTTCTCTCAGGCTGTAGCGCCATCGATAGACGAGTCGCCGAGGTTGAGGACCATCTGGATTTCTTTAAGACCCATCAAATCGAATCACCCTCCGCGTTCTCCCCGGTACGGATGCGCCTGATCGATCGCAAAGGTAAGGCCTTTTTGATGCGGGGAAAGATCCCCCTCTACAGGGATCCTCTGGGGTTCGCCTATCCGGAACTCATGGAGAAGGCAAAGGAGCTGATTGGCGAAGGCAAAGAGGCGCCCATCGGGACGCCTCGTCTGATCGTGGTTTCATTACTCAACCACTTTACGGAGAATGTTCAGATCCGTGTCGAAAGGGAATTTTTCGCACGCAATCCCGCAAAGGGCCGCTTTATCAATATACCTCTGTTCGGCGCCCCCATCGGCCCCGAACATTTTCCCAAGGAAATAGACGACGCCATCGATGATTATATGGTCGATGATCTTCCCGAATACGTCATGCGGTTGAAGGCCCTGTTGAATGAAAATAAAGAGATACCGACCGTCATCTATGTGCATTGCCAGGCGGGGAAGGATAGAACAGGGGAGCTGATCGGCGCCTATATGATGCAGGAAATGGGGGTTTCTTTGGAGAGATTCCTGGAGATCAATCAGGGAATCGTCAATAATCGGGAAATCTCCGTATTCAGCGAGAATCAGCTGCGATGGTTCGAGCATCTCTTGAAAAGCAGGGCGCCTTGAAGACCGCGAGGTGTCCGGGCAGGGCAGGGTAGGGGAGGACAGGGTAGGGCAGAGCACAATCCCATTGAGTGAAGCCGTCATTCCGGCAGGGGGTTTCGTAACCGCCGGCAGGTCTGCACCCAAAGCGGTATCGGGTCCGTAAAGACCTGTGATCCGGCGCCTCGCCGTCATTCCGGGTGGGACCCCGGAATCCAGTCGTCCAGGGACGGCAAACCGGCAGCATCGCACAAGCGCCG
>JAIZWN010000626.1 GCA_020443945.1 Candidatus Thiosymbion ectosymbiont of Robbea hypermnestra
GATTTTGAACCGCAAAGGCGCAAAGGACGCGAAGGAGAACAAGGCTTGAGTCCGCAGGCCGCCTTGAGCACCGCGCGATTAACCACTACCTCCTTTTATACTAATCTCTTACGCTTCTGGTGTATCGTCAATATGGTCTGCTATCACCAACCTTTCGATTTCATTAATCAGGACGGGAAGATTGGGAAAGGTAAACTGCATGTTCGGTGCAGGAATTCGGTGATGTTTGATGTCTGGTGGAATATGCTTATGATGAGGATCTGTGGATTGTAATATCGGATCATTTGGATGTGACTGAGAATCATACCAATACAGCTTTTCCTCTCCTTGCCAAACTTCATAGCCATACCAGTCGATCATCACGGGGAGGCGTCGATATACCACCCGCTCTCGAACAACAAGACGAATCTGACGATCAAACCAGAGTTCTCCGGCAACCCGACCTAAAAACGCGCCTTTTCGGACAAACGTGAGTGTTGAATGGCGAATGCTTGGATACGTTTCCCTGATGGTATACAGAAATAATTCGTAATCATCCGGTGTACGTAATGGATTACTCATGCGGCAATTCGGATAAGCCCTGACAAACTCTGGGGATGTGGTTGAATGTGGTGAACTTCGTCACGATACTCGGCTTGACGTGTGAGCCAGGTCTTGTAGATACTTGCCCATTCTCCGAAATCAAGCACCCATGCGTCATCATCGGGCTCTTCACCAGCAACATAGGCCGCATAAAATGTTTCAGAACGAATGCCATACTTCCGCTCAAACTGAAGCAATTCTTTTTCAAGAGCATGAATATCGAGTAAGATGTCATGTAATTGCATACCATATTTCTCCCTGCTGATAGCTGATATGTGAGGTGGCACTTAATGTGTGTCGAAACGATTTATATATCACAACGATTGCTTCTTTTGCAAAATTCATGAAAAGGGAAAGGGGTCAGGTCTTGATGTGTGCCTTCAAGGGTCACGGATCAAGACCTGACCCCATTTTCCTGTGTGATGGTGCAAGTAAGGTGGGTGTTGTTTAGCTTAGAATCCTACCGGGTAACGCTTTGCGTCCTTTGCGCCTTTGCGGTTCAAAAACGGGTAGGCTGGTAGGATGGGCAAAGCCAGCGCCCGGCAGGCTGGTTTGGAGTTCCAGGTATCCCCCAGGGTTCTGCGGGCCAGCGCCGCTTACAGGACGCACGAAGCGCCGCGTACCCATCAGTCCGTGCCGTGCCGGGCGCTCCATTCCTTAGGTGATGCGATACCGAGACTGGGAGGACACACCTTTATCTGGGCGCCGGAGTGGACGCCGGCAGCGGCGCGTTCGATTCTCGCGGCGGCGGCCGAAGCCAGACTGGACCTGGTCGAGATCCCACTGCTGCGCCCGGACGAGATCGACATCGAAACCACCGTCGCGCTCGCTCGCGACCAAGGCGTGGCGGTGACCTGCTCGCTGGGATTGCCGAGGCAAGCGGCCCTGCCGGCCTATCCCCAAGAGGCGCGGAGGTTCCTGATCCATGCGCTCGAGGTTGCCGCGCGGCTGCATGCGAGCTGTCTGACGGGCGTCACCTATGCCTCGATCGGTCAGCTCAGTGGCGCTCCCCCGACCGAGCGGGAGTACGAAACGCTGGCCTCGGCGCTACGCCCGGTGGCGCGACACGCGGCGGCTCTGGGTCTGGCGCTCGGGCTGGAGCCCTGTAACCGCTACGAGACGCATCTGCTCAACACCGGTCGCCAATGCGTCGAGCTGATCGAACGCATCGATGAACCCAATGTGTTCCTGCACTTCGATACCTACCACATGAATATCGAGGAACGGGACTTCGAGTCGGCGCTGACGCAGGCCGGCGCGCACTGCCGCTACGTGCATCTGTCGGAGAGTAACCGCGGTATTCCCGGACGGGGCACCGTGGACTGGGATGCGATCTTTCGGGGGCTGGCGGCCATCGAATTTACCGGCGATCTGGTGCTCGAATCCATGGTGAAGGTACATCCCGACATTGCACGGGCACTGGCCATCTGGCGACCGGTCGCCCCCGGCTCCGATGCGGTGGTCGGGGAGGGTTTTCGTTTCCTGCGCGACACAGCCGCCCGCCACGGCTTCAGCCTGTAAGCGCCCGGCACCGGCGGACACCGAATCACCAGACCATCACTCCCTTCGGGGTCTCTTTGCCTTCAGAGGGGACAGGCCATGATGACGGCATCCTCGCGCGCCGGCCCCAGCGGGTAGTATCCCCGGCGCATTCCCACCTCGCAAAAACCCTCCAGGGCATACAGGCCCAGGGCCGCGCGGTTGGAGGCCCGCACCTCCAGGAAGGCGGTATCGGCATTGCGGGAACGGCCGATGGCGAGCAGACGCCGCAGGATTCTGCGCCCGAACCCTTGCCGCTGCGCCTGGGGATGCACGCATACATTCAGGATGTGGCACTCGTCCACGGCCATCGACATGACCCCGTAGCCGAGGATCTCCCCGGCCCCCCACAATACCCGGCAGCAATAGCCGACTTGCAGACAATCGCGGAAGATACCCTCCGTCCAGGGGTAGGGATAGACCGCGGTCTCCACCCGCATGATCGCCGGGAGGTCCTCCTCACGCATGGGACGCATGGCGAAATCCGGGCCCTGCATCAGCGCACCGATGTGCCGCTCGGGCTTGCGCTTACGCCTTGGAGGATGCACTTTATATCTTGGTTTTTTCACGGATCCCGGACCGCGAAGGATCACGGAAAGGACCTTCAGGCAAATGCAGGTTTCTCTCGTCGTCAACTCGGAGCTTCGGCAATGACTCGCATTCTACTGTTCCTGGCAACCAACTTTGCCGTGCTGATGGTCGTCAGCATGGTCTTCAAGCTGCTCGGTTTCGATGGTCTGCTGGCGGCAAACCAGGTGGATCTGGATCTCGGCGCCGTACTTGTCTATGCCGCCATCATCGGCTTCGCCGGCTCTTTGATCTCCCTGTTCATGTCCAAGGGTATGGCGAAACGCTCCATGGGGGTAAGAACCATCGCGCATCCCGGCACCCCTTTCGAAGATTGGTTGGTGCAAACGGTGACCCGCCAGGCCCAGTCCTCCGGTATCCGGATGCCGGAGGTGGGTGTTTTCGACTCGCCCGACCCGAACGCCTTCGCCACCGGCTGGAACCGCAACGACGCCCTGGTGGCGGTCAGCACCGGGCTGCTCCAGCATATGACCAGGGACGAGGTGGAGGCCGTGGTGGGCCATGAAATCAGCCATGTGGCCAATGGCGATATGGTGACCCTGACCCTGCTCCAGGGGGTGGTGAACACCTTCGTCGTCTTCCTCTCCACGGTCATCGGACACCTGATCGACCGCCTGGTGTTCAAGACCGAGCAGGGCCATGGCCCCGCCTACTACATCGTATCCATGGTCGCTCAGGTCCTGCTCTCGATCCTGGCGACCATGATCGTGATGTGGTTTTCCCGCTACCGGGAGTTCAAGGCCGACGCCGGGGGGGCGCGTCTTACCAGCAACCGGAAGATGGCCGACGCCCTGCGCCGTCTGCAGGCCGCAACCGAGCCCCGGGACCTGCCGTCCGACGAGTTCGCCGCCTTCGGCATCAGCGGCGGTATCGGCGATGGCCTCAAGCGCCTGTTCATGAGCCATCCGCCTTTGGAAGAGCGCATCGCCGCCCTGCAAAGGCGCGATTGAGGCGGGCCTCGGGTCCCCCATCGCCGCCGGTTCCCGACCGCTCATTCGCCATGCACCTGTCGACCGAGCTCCCCTATCGGGCCGACGGCGCCGACTATTTCGAGCCCCTGGCGGACCGGCCCTGGGCCGCCTTCCTCGATAGCGGCCGTTCCCTGACGGAGGGTGTTGTGGCAGGCGACACCCGACACGGTCCAGGGATGGACCGCCATGTTCAACGGCCGCAAGCCGTTGAACATGGCGGAATCGGGGAATCACCTTTGTCCGATTCCGCGTTGCAAAGGCCCACGGATGGGCCCTTGCGACATTCTCTGACGGAGATCGGCCGTTACGACATCCTCGCCGCCGATCCCTACCTCACCCTGGTCACGCGCGGCGCCCTTACCGAGATCCGCCAGGCCGACCGGGTATGGCTGTCCCCCAAAGACCCCTTCGCCCTGCTGCGCGAGCAGCTGGGGGAGCCGGTCCCCGCCCGGCCCGACCTGCCCTTCTGCGGGGGGGCGATCGGTTGGTTCGCCTACGACCTGGGCCGCCGCATCGAGCGACTGCCGGTAACGGCGAAGAGCGTCGGGCCGATCCCGGACATGGCGGTAGGCATCTACGACTGGGCCCTGATCCTGGACCATGTGACGCGCAGGGCCCGGCTCGTGAGTTTCGGACGCGATCCCCGGACCCAAGAGCGCTGGGATCGGTTGGTCGCCCGGTTCCGGGACCTCCCGCCCGTCCCCACCCGCCACCGCCTCCGCGGCCTGGATGCGCCGCGCGCGAACATGACCCGAAGCGAATACGGCCAAGCCTTCGCGCGGGTGAAATCCTATCTCCTCGAGGGCGACTGTTATCAAGTCAACCTGGCCCAGTGCTTCTCGGCCCCGGTCCGGGGCGACCCCTTCGCCGGCTATCGGGCGCTACGGCGGCTCAATCCCGCGCCCTTCTCCGCCTATCTGAAAACCCCCTTCGCCCGGATTCTGAGCTCCTCGCCGGAGCGCTTTCTCACGGTGCGGGACGGGTGGGTCGAAACCCGACCTATCAAGGGCACCCGGCCCAGGGGACAAACCCCGGAGGCGGACGCCGCCCTGCAACGGGAGCTGGCCGAGAGCCCCAAGGACCGGGCCGAGAACCTGATGATCGTGGACCTGCTGCGCAATGACCTGGGGCGTGTCTGCATCCCCGGCAGCGTGCGGGTCCCCCAGCTGTTCGGGCTGGAAAGCTACGCCACCGTGCACCACCTGGTCAGCACCATCACCGGGCGGCTCGCCCCCGGACAGGATGCCGCCTCACTGCTGCGGGCCTGCTTTCCCGGCGGTTCCATCACCGGCGCGCCCAAGATCCGGGCCATGGAGATCATCGAGGAGCTGGAGCCCCGGCGCCGGGGGGTCTACTCCGGCGCCATCGGCTACCTGGGATTCGACGGCGCCATGGACACCAACATCGCCATCCGCACCCTGATCCACGGCGCGGACGGGATCTGCTTCTGGGCCGGGGGCGGCATCGTGCACGACTCACGGGTCGAGGAAGAATACCGGGAAACCTTCGACAAGGCGGCGGCCCTGCTCTGGCTGCTGGAACACGCACCCCTGACCAACGCCGGCGGCTAGTACCCCAAACCGCGTCGGGTGATTCACCGAATTTCAGGCGGGGCGGAGCTCGCCCTAGTACCCCGTTTCACCTTATTTTTCACCCTCAGAGCCCTCCCAACCGCGCCCAGGCGAGAGGAGAGCACCGAGCGAGAGAG
>JAIZWN010000627.1 GCA_020443945.1 Candidatus Thiosymbion ectosymbiont of Robbea hypermnestra
GATTTTGAACCGCAAAGGCGCAAAGGACGCGAAGGAGAACAAGGCTTGAGTCCGCAGGCCGCCTTGAGCACCGCGCGTATCGAACCCTTCAGTTTCAGGTCGAAGCACGGCGCCAACGTCTCCGGCGCGTCATGCTTTCCGGGTAACCCTTTGCGTCCTTTGCGCCTTTGCGGTTCAAAAACGACCTGTTCACACTATGTTTGAATCGTTCCTGACGGTGAGGGAAGGTCTCTACGCCAAACCCCGGAAACCACAAATCTTAAGACACCACCGACTCCGGAATGACGCACCCCGCCGACGCCGAGGGGACGGTACTCGCCTACGCCGTCCTCGACGCCGCCCGACCCCCACCACCGGCGGCCCTGCACGACCCGCCGGAGGCGAACCTGGAGATCCGGGAGGTCGCCGGGCTGCGGGTCCTCTACTCCCCGCGCGCGCCGCAACCGGCGGCGTCCGAGCCCGACATCGAACGGCTGCGGACCTTCTACCAGGTCATCGCACAGCTCCACGCCCGGCACGACATTCTGCCCCTGCGTTGGGGCCAGTGGTTTGCAAGCCCCCAGGCGTTGACCCGCGCCATCGCGGCCGATGCCGCCGGGTACAAGAGGCAGTTGGCGCGCCTCGCAGGCGCCACGGAAATGGGCATTCGGTTTCTTGCGACGGGCACGCCATCGACACCGGAGGCGGGCTCCCGACGGTCTCCCACCTCCCCCGGCCGCGCCTTCCTGGAACAACGCCGGGCCCGCTATGGGATGGATGCGGCCATGCCGGGACGGCAAAGGCGGATCGAGGACATCTGTCGGGAATCCTTTGCCGGCCTGTTCCGGGAGATCACAAGTGAAACGGCGCAAGGCGCCGACGCCCAGGTCATGATCCACCTGCATTTCCTGATCCCACGCGAGCTGGTGGCGAGATTCCGGCAGACCTATACCGACCTGCAACCACCCGCGGGCCTGCGGACGCTGCTGACGGGCCCCTGGCCGCCGTTCAACTTCGCCGCCTGAGCCGTGTTTTCCCATAGGAAAATCCGTCTTTCCCCCTTAGTTTGCTGGAACGCCTTGTGGCTGCGGGATCGCGAACGGGGAGTGGGTGAATCCTGTGTGAGGTTCGACGTGACTCTAAGGAGACACCTGATCACTTGAAAATTTACCACTACCCGCGGCCGTGCTGGTGGTCTCTGGCTCCCACGCTCCAGCGTGGGAGCAAGTCCAGACGCTCCAGCGTCCTGAAATCCTGGCCGCTGGAGCGGCCCGATTGCGTTCCCACGCGCCGCGTGGGAACGAGAGGAAGCAGGTCGGTCCGCACAGCGGACCCTACGGGCTTCCGGGCCTATGCAGAAATGGTGCGGACATCGAGCATTGCAGAGCCTTGCAACCTGCCGTCCCTGGCGTCTGGATTCCGGCATTCCCTGCCGGAACGACGGTCGGATAGTCTGGAGTGTACCGACAGAACGGTACAGATCCTAAAGGCGGGATGCGCTGGGCTTTCCCGTCCTACGATCCTACGGTCCTCGAAACATGCCGGCGGTCCGCACAGCGGACCCTGCGATTCTGATGACTGGTGGCGGGTGATCCGTACTGGTTTATCGGCCCGAATTGGACTATGGTTGGGGGTGGGGCGAAACCATCCGTCCACACGGACAACATCCTTGTTCCTCGCCGACCCGGCAATCATGACGCCGACCCGGCGGGGACCCTGCATGATCCTTGTCATGCAACCGGTACTCGGGATGCAAGAGGGAAGATACCTTGCGTAAAATGGCCGCAGACGCAAGGCGCCGTATCCATCATCAATACATCCATCCACCCGAAGGGAGCTGACCCATGGCACAAGTAACCAAAAGCACCGATTCTTCCAGCCTGGGCGAGGTCGTGGACCGCATCCTGGAGCGCGGTATCGTGATCGACGCCTGGGTCAAGGTCTCCCTGGTCGGGATCGAGCTCCTGTCGATCGAGGCCCGCGTCATCATCGCCTCGGTCGAGACCTACCTGAAGTACGCCGAGGCCGTCGGCCTGACCGCCACCGCGGCGGTACCGGCTACGGTATAGGCCCCATCCCGCGGCGGACAGCCCACCCGGCGAGCCCCGTCGCTCGCCGGGTGGTGGTGTTTCCATTAGAAATTCCGTGGAGGAGATGGGGACATGAGCAAGTTGGTGGAGAGTGCCGTCCGTTTGGCCGGGCGGATTCATGACGGTCGCGTGGAACGCGGGCAGGAAGTACAGGAACGGCAGCACCAGGAATGGCAACGTAAATGCCAGATGGCGGAATTCCAGTACCGCATCGCCCATGACCGGGCGGTCGCCGCCGTCATCGCCCGGACCGAACGTCACGCCTACGTGGAATATGTCCGTCAGGAGGCCACGGCCATCCGGGCCGAGGGACAGGCCATGCAGCAACGGGCGCGCGAGCTCCATGCCACCCAAACCATTCCCTTCGTGAACGACGTGCGCCAATGGGTCGGCGACCTGCGCAACAAGTGCGCCGGCGACATGGCCACGGTTCGCCGACTCCTGGTCGACCCCGAATACACGGCCCGCGTAGCCAAGGCCCTCGAAGCAGGGGAAGGCATTCCCCTACCCGAGATCAAACCCGTACCCCCCTCACCTCCCCCACCCGGAGCGGCGCAGGCACCGGCCGGAACCGCATTGCAACAACCCACCGCCGGGCAACCGCAAGCCGCGCCGTCCGCGCCCGGAGCCCTGGGGGGAGCGGGTGGAGCCCTTGGAGGCGTGACCGGCGCCCTTGGTGGCGTGACCGATACCGTCGGCGGTGTTGTCGGGGGCGCAACCGACGCCGTCGGAGGAGTAACCGGCGCGCTCGGGGGAATACTCGGAGGCGCCACCGGCGCGCTCGGAGGCGTAACGGGTGCGCTTGGCGGCGTGACCAATGCCGTTGGGGGCGTCGTCGAAGGCGCGACCGGTGCCGTCGGGGGCGTTGTCGAAGGCGCCACCGGTGCCCTTGGCGGCGTGACGGATACCGTCGGCGGTGTTGTCGGGGGCGCAACTGGCGCACTCGGGGGTGCAACCGGTGCGGTTGGTGGTGTGACGGATACCGTCGGAGGCGCCGTCAAGGGCGCGACCGATGCCGTCGGGGGAGTAACCGGCGCGCTCGGGGGCATACTCGGAGGCGCCACCGGCGCACTCGGAGGCGTAACGGGCGCCCTTGGCGGCGTG
>JAIZWN010000628.1 GCA_020443945.1 Candidatus Thiosymbion ectosymbiont of Robbea hypermnestra
TAATCCTGTAAATCCTGTCCTATTGGGGGTTTGCGACGCAGCTCGCGTTGAGCACTCGTGGTCTTAAGGCAAAGCCTTGCTAGGATTGACGGGATTATTCTTTCGAATAACCGATAACAATATCCTGTGAATCCTGTACTACTGGAAACCCGCGCAGGGCGGGAAAGCACAGCGCATCCCGCCGCCGATAGCCGTCGGGGCCACGGCTCATTCCCGTTCCCTATAGCGGACCCATTCGACTGTGGGGTTTCCCAACGCCTTTCCCATCCGGGCGTCCCCACCCCGCCCGAGCCGATCATACAGGGGGTCGTAGCCGATAAAGTCCCCGGCGGTAAGCGGGGCTACCCGGCAAATGTCCGTGCGGCATCGCTCCACATCCCGTCCTATCTTTTCCATTTCCCGCGCGTATCCTGAGGCCGTGCCGTCCAGGAGCTGCAGCCACCCCTTGCCGATGTTGGCGTCTACCGCGATCAGGTCGAAAAAGGTGGCCTCCGCCCTGGGTGTCTTGCGGTCGATTCCCAGACCGTCCGCAAAGAGATGGAGCGCGAGAAAGATGCTCAAGGGAATGGCGATCCGCAGGTAGATACCGGCCTTGGGTTGCAGCCGTTGTCCATAGGCCGCGAACAGGGCCGCAATGGTCCCGAACCACAGGATGACGACGAGAAAGAAGGTCAGATCCACGACCCTTTCCGCCAGGCTATGACCCCCGGTGGCGTATAACAGGGGAAACAGGGAGACGGGGGTTATCGAGCAAAGCCCCACGAGCCAGTAGACCGGGGGACCGAAGGCGAAGGTATTCCCCAGCGTTTGCCGGTTGCTCGCCAATAGCAGCGCCCATAAGAGCCCGGCAGGCAACAGCAGGCTATCCGCCAGCCAGCCGATCCAGAGGTAAAGGCTGACCGCCAGTGATTGCCAGAGCGCCGGCAGAATGGCCCCCGCGCCTTCATACCGTGCGGCACGGTTGAAATTGCCGGGGGCGAACACCTCGATGACGGAACAGGCGAGCAAACAAGCCAATAGAACCCAGAGAGAAACACAGGGGCGTTTGGCATGAAGGTGGCAAATCAATAGTGCCCCCGTCGTGATGCCCAGTAATTGCACCAGGCTGATTTCGTTGGTGCCGATGGTAAAGGCGCCGAGAGCCAGGATCAGGACCCCCGAGAACCAATTGGATTCGGATGCCCGCGATTGCCGAATCAGGAGGCCCGCGAACAGGAGTGTGCCGACCAGGCCCGCGTGATAGATGGGCATGCAGGTGAATCGTAATAGGCTGTCATAGGGATTGCTCAGCTGGTGCAGGTAGAGCAGAAGCGCCATCGCGGCGACCAGGATGGCGGAGCGACCGGGCAACATGGCCCGCAGTAACCACCAGGCGGCGATGGGAATCGAGAACAGGTCGATCAGGGCAAACAGCCGGAAGGCCGTCAGGTGATACCAGTATGGCAGGGTGGTTAACAGGGCCGTGCTGCTGTAACGCCCCGTGTGTGTTTTGTACCAGTAGGCCTGGGTTTCCCAATATCCGAGATCGGGCCATTTACCGATGAAGTCCCATTCATGGGCGCCGAGCGGATAGAGGAATTGGGTGGCGAGCAGAAACGGCAGGTAGGCCAGAAGGGCCAGGGCGACGGCCAGCCAGGGGACGGGATCCCGGGGGTGGTCTTTTGCCCCCTTTGTTCGCCTCGCGGTGTCACGCAAGCTTCCAATCCCCCGTATGGGCTTGAAACATGGCGGGGCATCCCTGCCCTGCCCTGCACGGCGCCTTGAAGCTTTCAAGGCGCGGTAGTGTTCTAACTTTGTTGTTTCCGGGATTCAGTGTATATACCCAAAGACAACAAAGTGACGGCACCACCGCTG
>JAIZWN010000629.1 GCA_020443945.1 Candidatus Thiosymbion ectosymbiont of Robbea hypermnestra
GGAACGGATAGGCCAAATCTAAGGACACGGGAAACCTGTCCTCTACTCTACTGTGAGAATTGAGAACGCCCCCTAAGGCAAAGTGGTGCGCAGGGGGGGACTCGAACCCCCACGGGTTTCCCCACTGGAACCTAAATCCAGCACGTCTACCAATTCCGCCACCTGCGCTTCGGGAAAGGAGATTCTACCCCCTGCGGCTCAAACGAAATAGAACAGAGTCACCGTAACAAAGAAGATCAGTACGGCCAGGATGTCATTGCCCGTGGTAATGAACACGCCGGTGGCCATGGCCGGATCGATGCCGAGGCGATCCAACACCACGGGAACGGTGGCCCCTACGGCGACCGCGGCAATGACCACGGTCATTTCCGCCAACCCCGCGGTAACTAACAGGCGTAGCGGGACCTGGATCTCCCCCAGCTGCGACAGCAGGAACGCCAGCAGGACCAGGGCGAGGGCGGCAATGAGGCCGTTGGCGAGCGCGCCCGTGAGCTCTTTGCCCAACCGCCAGCCGAGGTCGGCGAAGGTCAGGGTTCCGGTCGCCAGCCCCTGCACCGCCACGGTCGAGGCCTGAATGCCGGCATTGCCCGCGGTGGACATGACGATGGGGATGAAGCTGGCCAGGATCGCGGCCTGGGCCAGCTGTTCCTCGTAAGCGCCCACCACCACCCCGGACAGGCTCGCCCCCACCAGCCCCACCAGCAGCCAGGGCGCGCGCCCGCGCACGATGCGCCGGACGGATTCGTCCGGCTGGGTGTCGGTAGCCAGTCCGGCCATGATCTTGATGTCTTCCTCCGCCTCGTCCCGGATGACCTGACGCAGACGGTCCGGCGTGATGCGTCCCACCAGATGGCCGTCCGCGTCTACCACGGGCATCACATTGAGCTCGTAAGAGTCCGCGAGACGGGCGACTTCTTCCTGATCCATATCCGGGGTCACGGCGATGAAGTCCGTGTGCATGGCCGCGCGGACGCCAGCCTCCGGCGGCAGCAGCAGCAGGTCGCGGAGCTTGAGATAACCGACCGGCCGCCGGTTTGCATCGACCACGCTCACGCCGTAGAGCTTCTCGATCCGCTGGGCGTTGGCGAGGATCTCGGCGGTCACCATGCCGATGGTCCAATCGTCGGGAACGGCGACGAATTTGCGGCTCATGAGGCTGCCGGCGGAGTCCTCGCCGTGGGCCCGCAGCTCTTCGATGGTCGCCCGCGCGTTCAGTCGCGGCAAGACCTGTTGCGCCACGTCCTCCGGGAGATCCTCGAGATCCTGCAGGGCCTGTTCCGGCTCCATCCGGTCCAGCACCTTGACGATCCGGGTGATCGAGGCGTCCTTGAGCAGGGCGGTTCGGAGATCCGGGTTGAGCAGGGCGATGACCTTGACGGTCTCCCGATCCCGATCCCGCCACTCGAAGAGCTTGCGGGCCCGCTTCAGCGGCAGGGCCAGGAAGAGCGCCATCACGTCCGCCGACGGCCAGCGGTCCAGGATCGCCCACAGACGCTCCCGCTCCTTGGCCTTGATGAGCCGGGAGATCCGCTCGACGACGTCCTGATTCGCCTCCAGGGCATCGCCCTCGCCGCGGTGCCAACGCAGATCGTCGCCGTTCAGCGGGGTGTTCATGTCAGGCTGCTCCGGGGATACACAAGGGTGCGCGCAGTGTATCCGTCCGCGAGCCGACTTCAAGTGCCGACATCGGGCGCCTGTTCGTCGCGCAATGCCGCCTCGAGCCCGGCGTCTTCCAGGGGCCGCCCCCAGAGATTTCCGTGTACGAGCCCATGTAACGGCAGCCGTGAGCGCCAGCCCGCGACCTCCAGCTCCGGTCGCGCGAGAAACTCGTTGACATAGCCGATACAGAGATAGGCCACCGGATAGACCGCGGCCGGCAGCCGGAGCGTTCCCGCCAGCTCGTCCGGATCGATGATGCTGACCCAACCGACGCCGATGCCCTCGGCCCGGGCGGCGAGCCACAGATTCTGGACCGCGAGACAAACACTGAAGAGGTCCGTTTCCAGGATGGTATTGCGCCCCAGAACATGGGGGCCGCCGCGGCCGCGATCACAGGTGATGCAGAGATTGAGCGGGCTCTCGAGGATGCCTTCCAGCTTGAGGCGACGGTACAGGACCGCCTCCTCCCCCCTATAGTTCTCCGCGGCCTTCCGGTTCTCCCGCTCGTAAATCGCCCTGACCGCCCGGCGGACCTCGAGGCTCTCGATAAGGATGAAATCCCAGGGCTGCATAAAGCCCACCGAGGGGGCATGGTGCGCGGCCCGCAGCAGGCGGGCAAGTACGGGGGGCGGAATCGGATCGGGCAGGAACTGGGAGCGCACGTCGCGCCGCTCGCGAATGGCCCGATACAATCCCTGCCGCTCGGATTCGGAAAAACGATTGTCGGGCTCGTTCATGGTGAAATCCAGGTAGACGACGGATAACAGGTCGCCTTGAAAAATTCAATGGCGTTGTAATTTTGTTGTCCCTGGGTATATACGCTGAATCTCGGAAACAACAAAGTTAGAACACTACCCGAGATCAGTCGAAGGCGTATTGGAATCCGTCCTCGGCGGCGGTGATGGCGACCCGTTCGAGCGCATCCCCGGCGAGGGTGCGGCCGAGGATCTCCTGGCTGATGGCGGGCAGAACGGTGTTGGTGAGAATGGCGTTGACCACCCGGGCGCCGCTTTCGACTTCCCGGCAGCGTTCGGCGATGAGCGCGACTACCCCATCGTCGTAGGTGAGGGGAACCCGGTGGTTTTCCTCGATGCGCCGGGCGATGCGCGCGAGCTGCAGGCGGATGATGCTGGCGAGCATGGCGTCGTCCAGCGGGTAGTAGGGGATGGCCACCAGGCGCCCCAGCAGGGCGGCCGGGAAGGTCTTGAGCAAGGGCTGGCGCAGGGCGTTGGCGATGCCCTCGGGCTCGGGCATAAGCTCCGGGTCCTTGCACAGGCCCATGATGAGCTCGGTGCCGACGTTGGTGGTCAGCAGGATCAGGGTGTTGCGGAAATCGATGTAGCGCCCCTCGGCGTCTTCCATCCAGCCCTTGTCGAAGACCTGGAAGAAGATCTCGTGCACATCCGGGTGGGCCTTCTCGACCTCGTCGAGCAGCACGACACTGTAGGGCTTGCGGCGCACCGCCTCGGTGAGCAGGCCGCCCTCGCCATAGCCGACATAGCCCGGCGGCGCCCCCTTGAGGGTAGAGACGGTGTGGGCCTCCTGGAACTCGCTCATGTTGATGGTAACGATGTTCTGCTCGCCGCCGTAGAGGGCCTCCGCCAGGGCGAGTCCGGTCTCCGTCTTGCCGACGCCCGAGGGGCCGCAGAGCAGGAAGACGCCGATGGGCTGGTCCGGGTTATCCAGGCGGGCGCGGGAGGTCTGGATGCGGCGGGCGATCATCTCCAGGGCATGGCGCTGGCCGATGACGCGCCGGTCGAGGGTCGCGGCGAGATCGAGCACGGCCGCGATCTCGTTCTTGACCATGCGGCCCACCGGAATGCCGGTCCAGTCGGCGACGACGGCGGCCACCGCCTGGCCATCCACGCTGGGGAGGATGAGGGGACTCTCGCCCTGGAGCCCCTGGAGCTCGGTCTGAAGGGCCTTGAGCTGGTCGAGGAGCTCGGCCCGTTGTTCTTCGGTGAGGGTCCGGTCGTCGCCCGCCGACGCCTGGGGGGGCGGGGTAGGGGAGGGCTCGCCGTCCGCCGAAGGGATTGCCGCGGCCGTATCGGCCGGGTCCTCCGGCGCCCTTGCCGGGTCCTCCGATGCGAGGGTCGCGGCGGCGGTATCGGCCGCGCCTTCCAGCTCGGTTCCCGTATCCTCCACCTTGCCGGTCCGCCCCCGCAGCCGGGCGCGCAGGTCCAGGATCCGGTCCACCAGACTCCGCTCCTGCTCCCAGCGTTCCTCCAGCGCCGCGCGGCGCTCCCGCTCCGCCTCCAGCCGGGTCCGGGCAATCTCCCGGCGTTCGGCGGTCTCCACGCCGACGACGGCCTCGCGCTCGATGATTGCAAGCTCCGTCTCCAGGGCCTCGATCCGCCGCCGACAGTCCTCCACCGAGGCCGGAACCGCGCTCTGGCTGATGGCGACCCGGGCACAAGTAGTATCGAGCAGGCTCACCGCCTTGTCCGGCAACTGCCGCGCCGGGATATAGCGGTGAGAGAGCTTTACGGCCGCCTCCAGGGCCTCGTCCAGCACCTGCACCCGATGGTGGTCCTCGAGCGTCGAGGCGATACTCCGGGCCATGAGAATGGCCTTGACCTCGTCCGGCTCATCCACCTGGATAACCTGGAAGCGGCGGGTGAGCGCCGGGTCCTTCTCGATATACTTTTTATATTCCCCCCAGGTAGTGGCGGCGATAGTGCGCAGGGTGCCCCGGGCCAGGGCCGGCTTGAGCAGATTAGCCGCGTCGCCGGTGCCGGAGGCGCCCCCCGCGCCGATCAGGGTATGGGCCTCGTCCACGAACAGGATGATGGGGGTCGGCGAGGACTGGACCTCCTCGATAACCTGACGCAGCCGATTCTCGAACTCGCCCTTCATACTGGCGCCGGCCTGCAACAGACCGATATCCAGGGTGCGCAGGGTAACGTCCCGGAGCGGCGGCGGCACCTCGCCGGCGGCGATGCGGTGCGCGAAGCCCTCGACCACGGCGGTCTTGCCGACCCCCGCCTCGCCGGTGAGGATGGGGTTGTTCTGCCGCCGGCGCATGAGGATATCCACAATCTGCCGGATCTCCTCGTCCCGCCCGACGATGGGATCGATCTCACCCTTGCGGGCCTGCTCCGTGAGGTCGTGGGAAAACTGTTGCAGGGCCTCCTGCTTGCCCATCTGGGCGGGGGCCAGGGCGCCGCTGGCCTCGCCCGGCGCCGCGCCGCCGCCGACCTGGAAGCCGTCGGTAGCGCCTTGCCCTTCCTCCGGGGAACCGCTCAGAATCTCCCCGAAGCGCTCGGTCAGGGAATCCACCTGAATCTTGTCGAACTCCCGGGAAATACCGAGCAATCCCGCGCGCAGGCCCCGGGTCTTAAGCATCCCCACCAGCAAATGGCCGGTGCGCACCTGGGACTCGCCGAACAGCAATGTGCCGTAAACCCAGCCGCGCTCCACGGCCTCCTCCACATCGGCGGAAAGATCGGAGATGGAGCGTGAGCCCCGCGGTAGGCGGTCCAGGGCCGCGGTGAAATCCTGCGCCAGTCGGGACGGCTCCAGGCCGAAACCGCGGATGATGCGGTGCAGGTCCGAATCCTGATTCTGCAGGACCTGATTGAGCCAGTGCACCGGCTCCACATAAGGATTGCCCCGCATCTTGCAGAAAACGGTAGCACTCTCGATGGCCCGATAAGCCAGACTATTGAGCTTTCCAAACAGCGCCGTGCGGCTGATCTCCGTCATATCGCAAATCCTTGATGGGTTGTTGTGACTGAAGATTGCTGGTGGACCATGGACTCGAGTGGACTGAATGGACCGATGAGCAATTCTTCAGAGGTCTGTGTTCTTGCTCAAATAGTACAGGATTCACGGGATTTCCAGGATTGACGGGATCTTCCTTCTTACGTATGAATTTCATGCCTGAAAAACCGGCCTCTCAAGATTCCCTGGCTTGATAAGGGCGCCTCGAAAAATTCAAGGCGCCCGCGTGCAGAACAGAAATGCCCCGCCATCCTTCAAGGCCCCCATACGGGGCTTTATCGACCGGGCCTCGCGCACCGCAGGGGCGCCATGCGCGGGGCCTTCTGAATCTGCATGAAATCGTCCCGCAGGTTGGCGAGTCGATCCTCGAAATGGGTCCGCTGGGTCCGGCTGAAACTGGCGTCCAGACGGGTGAAAAGGCGGACGAGCTGGCGGCGGACCTCTTGTCTCGCCTTCCGTAGTGGTGGCGTCAGCTCCCGGTGGTAAGCCAGCCAATCGGTCAGATAACGGCGAATCCTGGACTCCCCGGCCCGATCGTCCAGCAGCCGGATCAGCCCCGCCTGTCGATCCCCGCGGTAGGCCGCCCAATCGACGGTGGTATCCGGCATTGCCGCGGTCACCTCGCGGATAATCCTCCGCTGCTCCGCGCTCAGGGGACCGATCCACCATGCGACGGATTCAGACCAACGCTCGGCACGCTTGCGCAGGCGATGCGCCAGGGGGGAACGGCTTTTGTTCGCCGCGTCCCGGGCATCTTCCGCGAACTTGCGCTCCAGCGCGCGTATCTGCCGCGGGCGCAGGGAAACAAGCAGAGGGGCGGCCAACCCGGAGGCCAAACGAAAGTGACGGCGGTAGAGGGCCTCGAAGGCATCCATCAGACAAGTCGTATTGGCGGTTCCCAAACCCTCTCGCGCCGCCCGGAGGAAACCATCGAAAAAGGCCGCCAAGTGAGGCAGCTCCTCCCGGCGATGGCGGCTCAGGGCATCGGCGAGCGCCGGATTCCAGGACGCCAACTGGTTGCCGTCCAGGGAGAGATAATCGTCCGCGTATTGCTCGATGAAAAGATCCGCCGTGCGGTAAAGAATCGAGATACGGCTGCAACCCGTAACGGTAAACGACACGAGCAGCACGAAAACAAGGAGTGAACGAAAACGCATCTGGGACCCCGTGTGGTTTCTGCCTGATTGAAATCCCGGCCTCCGGGTTGAAAAATCCCACGAACAGGACTCTTCGGACACGAGGGATTCTACCACCGCCCCATCGGAGCGGTGGGGCATGAGCAGCGGGCCGTCCGGCGAGACCAGGAATTGGAACCGCCGGCGCCGTGCCCGCCCAGCCGGCGGTCCCAGGGCGGTAGGATGGGCAAAGCCAGCGCCCGGCAAGCGGGTACGGAGTTCCGGTCAGGCCACGGGGGGTTGCGAGCCGCGGTGGCCGGTTCGGCTGCACAAAGCGAAGCGTGCCCATCGATGAGGAACACCTCCCAACCCGTAGTCCGTAGGTTTGAGTGAGCTTGCGAACCTCAACGATCTGAATGCTTATTGCAAGAAGTGTAGGATGCGGTGAGCGCGGTAGGTCTTACAGGATGGCACCACTAAGAGGCGCGAACCGCATCGACGAGGAAATGCGAGGAAATAGGGTCAGGTCTTGATCCGCGGAGGAAATGGGGTCAGGTCTTGATCCGTGACCCTTGAAGGCACACATCAAGACCTGACCCCTCTCCCTGAAGGATTTACATGTGTCCGATGTTCCCATTCATAGTTTGGAAGCGATAGTAGCTCGCTTACGACAGCAAGCAGAAGAAGAGCTGATGCGTATTACTGTCCATGCGCATCAGGAAATGGTCGAGGAACATATTTCGCTGGACGATGTAGTGAGCGTGCTGCTTCAGGCGACAGTTGTGGAGAACTATCCAGAACACAGAAGAGGTGCCTGCTGTCTTGTCTGCGGTCAAAACCGCACGGGCAGATACTTGCATGTAGTCTGTACAACGGCTCTCGATCCGGCAATAATCATAACTGTATACGAACCCAAACTTCCAAAATGGGTTGATCCTTTTACCAGAGGCCAAAGATAATGAATTGCAGCATCCAAGGATGTCCTGGGCACTACGAGCGTCGGCTAATCGTACATACGGTCAAGCGTGGAGAGACAGTACTTATCTTTGAGAATGTACCTGCTGAGGTCTGCGACCTGTGTTCTGATGTACTGCTGGCCCCGGAGATAATCCGTCATCTTGAGAAACTTATAGAGCAACGTGCGGAGCCGATAAAGCATGCGCCAGTGTATGCCTACGCATAAGCTTTTCCCGGAAAATGGGGTCAGGTCTTGATGTGTGCCTTCAAGAGTCACGGATCAAGACCTGACCCCTTTCCCCACATGACCCCTTTCCCCACAGATTGCGCAGATTTTCGCAGATTATTTCTATCCGAATGCTTATTGCAAATTTCTAATAGGACAGGATTAACAGGATTTTTTATTTTTAATCTGTGGGAATCTGCGTAATCTGCGTAATCTGCGGATAAAAGCAATGGACACAGGACCGTAGGGCGGGATGGCGTAGCGTATCCCGCCGCGTCG
>JAIZWN010000630.1 GCA_020443945.1 Candidatus Thiosymbion ectosymbiont of Robbea hypermnestra
CTCGCTGGTGCTCTCCTCTCGCCTTGGCGCGGTTGGGAGGGCTCTGAGGGTGAAAAATAAGGTGAAATGGGGTACTAACATCTAAATTGTCCATTATAGGCACGAACCCCGGTGTTTCTAAAGGTCGGGATCAGGAATCGGCACTCGGTTTTCCCGTAGCGCCCGCACGATCCGCTCGATGGCCGGAGGCAGCCGTCCGAATTTGATCCAAATCAGAAAACCCGAGATCGAGGGGGCGGTGTTATTGATCCAGCGCAATTCTTGATCTCCGGCAAGGGTTTTTCTCCCCACGAATGGTTTACCTTAAAACTTGGTTTAAGAGGCAGTTGTACGGTCGATACGAAACTTCGGTTGGTCGTCAGGATAGTTCGGAACCCATTGCCTTTCACCCCGCGCAAGGTCCGCGCCTGTCCAAATCGAAGGGGAAAGTTATGAGCCGGTCGATCTCGGTTGCACTGATTCTGGTCCTCGGAACGGTCGGCATCCTGCCGGCCGCCGTTGCGGACCGGGTTACTCCAGAAGTCGCCCAGGAAAAGGGGTGCCTGAGCTGCCACGAGGGCATCGAGACAATCCGCGAGGAAACCAGCGCCATGCTGGCCGCCATCCGGGCCTTGGGAACCACCCAGGGCGATCCGGAGGGCTGCGTGGTCTGTCACGGCGGCAACCCCCAGGGCCTGACCGCCGAAGCGGCGCATCAGGGCGTACCCGAGAAGGCGCCGAAAACCGGTCCCAAGACCTTCTATCCGGACCCGGGCAGCCTCTGGATCGCCGACAACAGCTGTGGTCAGGCCGGCTGTCACCAGGGCTACCCCTATCGGTTGGAGCGTGCCCTGATGAACACCGAGGCCGGCAAGATCCAGGGCAACCTGCACACCTGGGCCATCGACGAGGTCCAGAACCACAAGGTGCCCTGGGGCAACTACGCCGTCGTGGATACGGATGGGCTCACCCCCACCGTCGGCACCGACGCCTACAAGGCCTACATGGCCAAGCTGATCGAGGAACATCCGGACCAGCTGCCCACCAGACTCGACCAGATCCCCCTGCCCGAAGTCGAGGAAATCGAGGCCGATCCCAAGCTGGCGGGCTTCACCTACCAGCGCCAGCAATGCCAGCGGTGCCATGTGGGCATCAAGGGCCGCGAGAAGCGCGGCGACTACCGCGGCATGGGCTGCTCCGCCTGCCACATACCCTATGGGAACGAGGGCTACTACGAAGGCGGCGACCCCACCATCGACAAACAGGAGCCGGGCCACATGCTGGTCCACCGCATCCAGGCCACCCGCGAGGCCAAGGTCAAGGTACGGGACGACATGGAATATTCGGGCATCCCGGTGGAAACCTGCAACTCCTGCCACAACCGCGGCAAGCGGATCGGCGTCACCTACCAGGGCCTGATGGAATTCCCCTACGGCTCGCCCTATAACGAGCAAGGCAAGACCCAGCCCCGGCTGCACACCAAGCAGTACCTCTTCATCTCCGACGACCTGCACCACCAGTTCAACCAGAGCCGGCCCGAAAACCCCAAGGGCGGCATGCTGTGCCAGGATTGCCACACCACCATCGACATGCACGGCGACGGCAACATCTTCGGCACCACCCTGGCCCAGGTCGAGGTCGAGTGCCAGGACTGCCACGGCATCCCCGAGGCATTCCCCTGGGAACTGCCGCTGGGCTACTCCGAGGAATTCGCCAAGCCGCTCGCCACCAAGGGCCGTGGGCTGGGCAATACCCTGCTGCCCGAGACCCAGGCCTACGCCACCGCGTATGACAAGAAAGAAGGCTACCTGCTCTCCGCCCGCGGCAACCCCCTGGGCAACGTGGTGAAGGACGGCAAGAAGGTGATCCTGCACTCCGCCACCGGTCTGGACTTCCAGGTCCCCCTCCTGAAGCGGCTAGCCATGGACGAGGGCTGGAAAAGCCCGGACGCCATGGTCGCCATGAGCAAGGTGACCAAACACCAGGAAAGCCTGGAGTGTTACGCCTGCCATGCCTCCTGGGTGCCCCAGTGCTACGGCTGCCATGTCCAGGTCAACTACGGCAAGGACAAAGACGGCAAACCCTATGAGGATACGGACTGGATCGCCGGCGGCAGCGAACGTTTCGACGACGGCCAGACCGCCGAATCCCCCCTGGGCACCCACGGCTACAAACGGCCAGGCAAGGTGTTCGAGAAGCGCTCCTACCTGCGCTGGGAGGAGCCGGTGCTCGGCATCAACGGCGAAGGCCGCGTGACCCCGCTGATGCCCGGCTGTCAGATCGTCTACACCGTCATCGACCGGGAAGGCAAGGCAGTAGCCCTGAACCAGCTCGGCAAATCCCTGGATGAACACGCCCAGCTCGATCAGGAACGGGTGCCCCACGCCATCGACATGGCCCCGGTACAGCCCCACTCGGTCCAGCGCAAGGCCCGCACCTGCGAGTCCTGCCACAACAACCCCAAGGCCCTGGGCTACGGCATCTCCGGCGGCGTCTTCCAGGCCCGCTATACGGAGGACATCGTCGAAGACCTGATCGACCAGAAAAACGGCCGGCCGATCCCTGCCCGGTACCAGATCCAGATCCCCAAGATCAAGGACCTGGACTACGACTGGTCCACCATCATCAAGGACGGCCAGCAGGTGCAGACCGTCGGCACCCACTGGCCCCTGTCCCGCGCCTTGACCGAAGAAATGCGCTTAAGTGTCGAGCGCACGGGCCTGTGCCTGGGCTGCCATCGTGAGATGGGCGACGCCGAGCTCTGGTCCAAGGTTGCCACCGAGGGACAACTGACCGACGAGCAGCACCTCGAACTCATGAACAAGGCGCTCAGGGCCTATGCGGACTCGACGGAGGAGAAAAAGTAGGTAGTGTTCTAACTTTGTGGTTTCCGGGATTCAGTGTATATACCCAGGGACAACAAAGTGACGGCACCACCGCTGACGGGTCGAGCCATTCTTCGTGGTTCGTGCGGTCTTCCAATCGTACAGGATTAACAGGATTTTTCAGGATTGACAGGATTCTTTATTTGGGGACCTTGAAAAATTGCTGCCGTGCAATCCTTCAAGGTCCCCATTTTGTTGTCCTGCGCTTTGCCATCGGGTGACACGCATTAGGGGACGTTCTCAATTAACCGAATCCCCCGAAAATCAAATACAGCAAACCCATACACTTGTCGGTGGGTCACCGCCTTCAGTGTTCTCACACCAAGCCACGAAGAATTCTGCCGTGGT
>JAIZWN010000631.1 GCA_020443945.1 Candidatus Thiosymbion ectosymbiont of Robbea hypermnestra
ATCCTGTCCTATTAGCAGATTGCGACGCGCGTGCCGACAAAACCGTAACTTGTTTTGCTTTGGTTGTTTCCGGGATTTGGCGTATATACCCAGGGACGACAGAATTACACCACCATCGGCCAGGGATAGGGGCCGCCGGGGGCCGTTCCGGCCTGACCGTCCGGCCACCGACCGGCCAGAGCGGAGCGGCCCTGATCGTCGGCCTGATCCTGCTCACGGCCTTGACCCTCCTGAGTCTGGCCGGGATGCGCAACGCCCAGCTCCAGGAGCGCATGGCCGGGAATTTCCGTGACCGCGGCCTGGCCTTCCAGGGAGCGGAGGCGGCGTTGCGGGAGGCCGAGGCCTACCTGCGGCGGACCGACCTGCCCCCGTTCGATGGTTCCGTACCGGGGCTGATCGACCGGCTGGCAAGTCCAGGCTCCACCGCCTACTGGAACCGCTACGACTGGGCGCGCGCCTTCCGACCGGTCGGCGCCTCCCTGCCTGGGCTCGCGGAGCCGCCGCGGTATGTCATCGAGGCGCTGGCGAGCATCCCCGCCGACGCGGGCGGGGGGTCCGGTCCCTCGCCGGCGCTGGAGGTGTTTCGGATCACCGCCCGTGCGACCGCGGGCGGGGGTACGGCCCGAGTCGTCCTGCAGAGCACCTTCGGCGTGGCGACGGGAGGGGAGCCGGGTACCGGCAGGAGATCCTGGCGGCAATTGCGTTGACCGCCGCCGCTTCCGAAGGGCATGATTGGGCGCGAGCCAAACCTTCCGCCTCCCCGCCGCTCGGGAGGGCGCGAACCTCGAGTTTTCCGGGTGCCTTATGTCGAACAAGCAAGACCAGCCGAGATTCTCCCTGCCGATACGTGTCTATTACGATGACACGGATTTCAGCGGAGCCACCTACTATGCCAACTACCTCAAGTTCATGGAACACTCCCGCACCGAATGGATGCGCAGCCTGGGCATCGAGTTGGACGTACTGCGCCGGCAGGAGGGTCTGCTGTTCGTAGTGCGGCGAGCCGAGATAGACTACCTGCGCCCGACGCTCTACGACGACCGGCTCACCGTCACCGCCGAGCTGCGCGCCGCTGGCGGGGCCAGCCTGGATTTCCTGCAGGAAATACACCGGGAGGCGGAGGCCGCCTGCTGTTGCCGGGGACGGATCAAGATCGCCTGCGTGGACGCACGGACCATGCGTCCCCGGCGCCTGCCGGCAAGGCTGCTGGCGGAGGTCGCCCATGTACGCTGAGCTCTCCCTCCTCGACCTGGTATTCGGCGCGAGCACCCTGGTGCAGCTGGTACTCGCGTCCCTGGTGTTGGCCTCGATCATCTCCTGGACCATGATCTTCGACCGCGCCTGGGTCCTGAAACGGGCGCGGCGGACGACGGACGATTTCGAGCAACGCTTCTGGTCCGGCGGCAACCTCAACGCCCTCTACCGGGACCTGGAGCAGGACCCGCAGAAAGCCGACGGACTGGCCGCCATCTTTCGGGCCGGCTTCAAGGAATACCGGCGCCTGCGGGAGAACGACGCCGGGGACCTCATGGCCATCCTCCAGGGCACCGAACGCTCCATGCGGGTCGCCCTGAGCCGCGAGATGGACCGCCTGGAGGTCAATCTACCCTTCCTCGCCACCGTCGGCTCCACCAGTCCCTACGTCGGCCTGTTCGGCACCGTGTGGGGCATCATGCACGCCTTCCATGCCCTGGGGAACGTCAAGCAGGCGACCCTGGCGCTGGTGGCGCCGGGCATCTCCGAGGCCCTGGTGGCGACCGCCGCCGGCCTGTTCGCCGCCATCCCGGCGGTCATCGCCTACAACCGCTACGCGAACCAGGTGGAGCGGCTGCACAACCGCTATGAGGAGTTCGTGGAGGAATTCTCCACCCTGCTGCAACGCCAGGACCGGGACTGAGCGACGCGCGCGCGCACGGCACGCACGGGAGCCCCACGGATGCGCAGATCAGGTCCACGCCGCCGCCTTCTGTCCGAGATCAATGTAGTGCCCTACATCGACGTGATGTTGGTGCTGCTCGTGATCTTCATGGTGACCGCGCCCCTCATCACCCAGGGCGTCAAGGTCGATCTGCCCCAGGCGGACGCCGAGGTCATCTCCCAGGAGACCTCGGAGCCGATCATCATCACCGTGGATCGGCGCGGCGACCTCTACCTGGATGTGGGCGAGGCCAAAAACCGGCCGGTGGATCGGGAGACCCTGCTGATCCGGGTCGGCGCGATCCTCAAGCACAACCCGAGCGTCTCCATCCTCATCAAGGGCGATGCCACCGTGGACTATGGCCGCGTGGTGGAGGCCATGGTGCTGGCCCAGGCCGCGGGGGCGCCGAGCGTCGGTCTGATCACGGTCCCGTCGGAACGCCCCGAGCCTTGACATGAGGCAGCTCCTCCGCCGGAATCCGGGGGCCCTCGGGACCGCCTTGCTGCTGCATCTGATTCTGGCGGTACTCACCCTGGCGGGGGTGGACTGGCTGGCCAGCGCCGAGAAGCTCCCGACCCGACCACGGATCGTGCAGGCCAAGGTCGTCGACGCCGGGGCCCTGGAAGCGGAGATCACGGCCCGACACCAGGCGAAAGCCGAGACCCAGCGCCAGGCCGCGGCGGAGGCAGAAGCCCAACGCCGAGCGGAGGCCCAACGCCAGGCCGCGGCGGAGGCAGAAGCTCAACGCCGAGCGGAGGCCAAACGCCAGGCCGAAGCCGAAGCCCAACGCCAAGCCGAGGCCAAACGCCGGGCCGCCGCCGAGGCCCGACGCCAAGCCGAGGCCAAACGCCAAGCCGACGCCGAGGCCCGACGCCAAGCCGAGGCCAAACGCCGGGCCGCCGCCGAGGCCCAACGCCAAGCCGAGGCCAAACGCCAGGCCGACGCCGAGGCCCGACGCCAAGCCGAGGCCAAACGCCAGGCCGAAGCCGAGGCCAAACGCCAAGCCGAAGCGGAGGCCCAGCGCCGGGCGGAGGCGGAAGCGAATCTGCTGGCGGCCCTGGATGCGGAGCAAGCGGCCAGCGAGCTGGACATCTACAAAAGCGCGATCCAGGAACGCATCCGCCGGGTCTGGGTCCGACAGCCGGGCATGGGGCGGGACCTCTCCTGCCAGGTAGAGGCCAGAATCATCCCGGGCGGGCAAGTAATCCCCGGTAGCGTGCACATCATCCGCGGCAGCGGCAACCCGGCCTTCGACCGCTCCGTAATGACCGCCGTCTACAAGGCCTCCCCCCTACCCGTACCCGCCGGGCGGCCGTTCGAGCAATTCCGGAACCTGCGGCTGGAATTTAAGCCCTGATCGGTACGGAACCAGACGGAGAACCGACGGATGGAAAAACCAAAAAAGATCGGCCGCTCCTGGCTGGACGCCATCGGGGTATACCGCAACCCCCGGGTAATGGCGATGCTGGTGCTGGGCTTTTCGGCCGGCCTGCCGCTACTGCTGGTGTTCGGGACCCTCTCGGCCTGGTTGCGGGAGGCGGGCGTCGACCGCGGCACCATCGGCCACATCTCCTGGGTCGCGACCCTGTACGCGCTGAAATTCGTCTGGGCGCCCCTCGTGGATCGGGTGCCCGTGCCCCTGCTCGGTCGCCTCCTGGGGCAACGCCGTGGCTGGATGCTGCTGGCGCAGGGGGGAGTGATCGCCGGGCTCCTGCTCATGGCGACCAACGAGCCCGGCCAGGCGCTGGGGGTACTGGTAGCGGCGGCCCTGCTGGTGGCCTTCTCGTCGGCGACCCAGGATATCGCCATCGACGCCTGGCGTATCGAGTCGGTAGCGGTGGACCTGCAGGCGGCCATGGCCGCGACCTACCAGATGGGTTATCGGATCGGCATGATTATGGCCGGGGCGGGGGCCCTCTATTTCGCCGCCTATCTCTCCTGGTCCTGGTCCTACGCCATCATGGCCCTGTGCATGGGCATCGGCATGTTGGCCGTGCTGCTGATCCCCGAGCCTACCCACAAGATCGACCGGGAAACCTGGCGCCGGGAGGCGCGGGTGGTGCGCTTCATCGAAAACTCGGTCCAGCTGTCGGCCCGGCGGCGCGCGGTCAGCGCCTGGTTCATCGGCGCCATCGTCTGCCCCTTCACCGAGTTTTTCGCCCGCAACGGCAGGTTGGCGCTGCTCATCCTCGCCTTCATCGGGGTCTTTCGCCTGTCCGACATCACCATGGGCGTCATGGCCAATCCCTTCTACATCGATATGGGATACAGCAAGGAAGAGATTGCCGGCGTCACCAAGGTCTTCGGCCTCATCATGACCATGGTAGGGGCGGCGCTGGGCGGGATCATCGTCGTCCGTTTCGGCATCATGCGCATGTTGCTGGCGGCCGCCATCATGGTGGCCGGAACCAACCTGATCTTCGCCTGGCTGGCGACCCAGACGGCGGACATCACCCTGCTGGCGCTGGTCGTCTCCGCGGACAACCTCAGCGGCGGCTTCGCCGGGTCGGTCTTCATCGCCTACCTGTCCAGCCTCGCCAACCGGGCCTATACCGCCACCCAGTACGCCCTGTTCAGCTCCCTGATGCTGCTCCCGGCGAAATTCCTCGGGGGCTTTTCCGGCGACATCGTGGACGCCACCGACTATGTCTTCTTCTTCACCTACGCGGCCATGCTCGGCCTGCCGGCCATCCTGCTCGTACTCGCCCTGATGTACGTCCGGTTACCGGCGGCTCCGGACCCCAAACCCACCGCCGCCGGCTAGGATTCCTTGAGGGACCTGCATCGTTACAAATGAGTCAAGTTGGTGCGCTGCACAAAAACAGTTCTGTCTCTTGTTGGGCGGGAATCGCAAATTCTTTGAACCACGGA
>JAIZWN010000632.1 GCA_020443945.1 Candidatus Thiosymbion ectosymbiont of Robbea hypermnestra
CCTGCTGCGCAGCAAGGCCAACCACGAGGTCCTGGAAGGCTTCCTGTCCGAGCTGCTCAAGGACGACATCACCATCCTGGAAATCCTGGAGAGCGAGAGTAACCGGGACCAGGCCCATGACAAGTCCAACCGGGTGGATCTGAAGGTCCGCAATCAAAGGCAGGAAATCATCCTCATCGAGGTCCAGTACGAACGGGAGTTCGATTTTCTGCAACGCATCCTGTTCGCCACCGCCAAAAC
>JAIZWN010000633.1 GCA_020443945.1 Candidatus Thiosymbion ectosymbiont of Robbea hypermnestra
GGATGGTGATGTCGTCCTTGAGCAGCTCGGACAGGAAGCCTTCCAGGACCTCGTGGTTGGCCTTGCTGCGCAGCAGGTGCTTCAGCGCCCAGTCGAAGCTGATGAGTTTTCTGGTGTTCATTGCGGATTTGCGTGATTCGTCGTTGAGACATTGGGGACCTTGAATTTTTCAAAATGCCCTCAAATCCATAAGCTGGGGTTCGTTCCTCTTCCGCTTCCGGATGGAACGAAAACCTCACCTTTCAACCCTTTTCCATATTTTTTCAAAGACTTCCTGACCTGACACCGGCTCTACCGACCCTGACCTCATTTCGGTAAGCCGTCGTTTTGCTACAGCCATCCATTTCTTGTCTATTTCCGGTTCCGGCTGATTGAGACTGCGAAGCAATGAATCAAGCAGCAAGGCGCGTTTTTCCACTGGAAGGGATACGGCTTCGTCAATGAGTTCTTTTGTATTCATTTGTGTTGATTTGCGGATGAATGATGCGGTTCGTTTCGCTCACTGCATCCTGCGCTATTGGTTGTAGGGTGCGGCGCGGTCGATCAGGTCGTCGAGGTCGGGCTCGTCCGGGTTCCAGCGCGTAGCGCGTAGGATGGGTAGAGGCGCGGGCTCGGGTAGTTAGTCTAACAAGAAATTATTTTTGCGTCTGGCGAGGTTGACGGTAAAAAAATAACAACCGCCGGGAACTCGCCAGCGCCGATAGCCGGTCATTTTTTCCGTCGTAGAAATCTATCATTAGGGGTTTTCATGAATGATGGGTTTCGGCGCGGTTAAGATTATTGGCATACCCAAAGCTCATTGGCGCGCCTCTACCCATCCTACCGCGCTTCATGATTAATTAAACCTGGCCCCTTTTCCTGCTTTGCTTTTCAAGAATTTTTTCTTTAAGCCATAAGTTCACCAATGTTTCAGGAAGAATTCCCTCCAGTTGAGCGAATTTATCGATATCGCGTGATAGCTCCTTATCAATAAGGATGGTGGTGCGTTGCTTGTGCGGCGTGGGCGTGAGTCCGACACGGAATGTCGCACGGTCCATATCCGCTTGCGTCACTTTGGGGTATTCATCTTGGTTGTCGAAGGTTGGTGAAGAAGAGAAGTTGTTCATCTTTTTCTGCCTCACGCATAGAAATGACGCGGATTTCATCTTTTGTTTCGGTATGGACGATCACCACGACCTGCTCGCCCAACAACCCGAGCGTGACCCAACGTTGTTCGCCATAGTCCTGACGATTATCTTCAAACGTGAAGGTCGGCCCCGAGAAAATCCGCTCAGCATCTTCAAAATCCAGCCCATGCTTCTTCAGGGTAGCTTGACGTTTAGGTTCGTGCCAGATGAATCGCATAGACTATTCGGTTTTCTCCGGTGTCTTCACCGGAATGGGTTTCGGCGCGGTTAAGATTATCGACATCCCTAAAGCTCGTTGGCGCGTCTCTACCCATCCTACCGCGCTAGCGTGTTGGGGTTCGCAAGTTTACCCTAACCTACACAGATGAAGATCCTCTGCGTTTGGTTCAGTGCATTGTCAACCGGTTATTTTTTACTTTGCATTTTGTCTGTTTTGAGACTCAAGATCATTGAAAGTGTTTCTTCATTCAAATAATCCCCGAGGTCCAGGGTGCTTACCAGGTACATCATGGCTTCTTTTTGTCGGGTTTCCACTCGCTCTACGATGACTTTTTTCAGGTCTCTGCATTTTTCTTTTGTCGATTCTTCCTGGACGGCATCGATTATTTGGTTGATCCGTTCCAACAGGTGGTGATCGGTTTCCGGGAATACCATTTTGGTCTCCTTTTCTTCTTCAGTGTCTGGGGTGGCTACGCGAGTAAACGCGAATGGGTCGGAATCGGTCGGTTGATCATTGGCGACTTTTTTGATCTATTTGCGTTCATTTACGGCTAGATCTTCCGTTCATGGGTTGAACCCATAAGCTGGATTTTGTTCCTCAATCCAGCCCACGCGGGCTATTGATTATAAGGCACCGCCCGCTCGATCAGGCCGTCGAGGTCGGGCTCGTCCGGGTTCCAGGGTTTGCCGGGGTGGATGCAGTCGGCGGGGCAGAGTTCGGCGGCTTCTACGAGTTGGGCGTAGGTGCCGGTTTTGAGGTCTCCGAGGAGGGCTTGTTTGTCTTCGTTGTAGAGGAAGAGCAGTGGGTTGAGGTTGGTGCAGTCGTTGCAGCTGGTGCACAGGGGGGTGTCGATCCAGGGCTCGTCGAAGCCGGAGGAGGGCTGGGGTGCGATGGGTTCGCCGATTTCGCCGTCGTCTTCTTCGACGGGGGGGATTGGGGTTTCTTCCGCGGGCGGTGGGCTGGTCGGCGTTGCCGGGATGGGGCCGGCGGCGGTGCCGGTCAGGTCCATTCCCAGCAGTTTGTCGGTGAGTCGTTGCATGGCCTCGCCGGCGGCGGCTTCGCGGACTCGTTCCAGCTCGGCGGTGTGTTCGGCCTGGAGGTGTTGGCGTTCTTCCGCGGCCCGCTCCTGTTCTTCGGCCTGGGTGCGTTCGATGGCTTGCTCGACGTAGGGGTTGCGCACGCCGGCTTGTTCTTGGAGGGTGTGCCAGAAGTTGAGCCGGTCCCGACAGGCGAGGATGAGTTCTCGGGAGATGACGAGTCGGTGCAGCAGGTTGTTGCCGTCTACGGCCCAGGTGAAGGGGAGTAGCCGGTCGGCTTCTTCGGTGGGGCGGGCCAGGTAGTCGGCGACCGGGACCAGGGCGGCCGAGTCGCAGCCCGGCGGGATGATCCGGAAGTGGTCGCGCAGGCGTTCGATGAGGAGGATGTAGTCGGCGAAGGTGAAGGCGAGCTGGGTTTCGATGACGTTGCCGTTTTCGTCTCGGTAGCGGAAGGGGTGTACCGGCCAGTCGCGGGTTTCTTCGGGGTTTTCGCTGAAGTCCATGCGGGTGGCGGCGAAGTCTCCGGCCGCCGGGTTGATGCGGAAGAAGGGGTGGGCGCGTCCTTCGATGCCGGCCCCGGCTACCAGCCAGGCGTTGAGGGGAACCAGCGGACTGGGGGGCCGCAGGCCGGTGGTGATGAGGTTGAGGCTGGTGTGGGTGGCATCCAGGGCGTCGAGGAAGCAGCGCATCAGGTGGCGGTGACGGGCCGCGGAGGATTGGGTGACGACGGCCTGGCGGTGGCTGATTCCCAGGTAGCCGAGCTCGGTGCGAAAGGCCTGGAAGGGGTTTTCGTCCGGTCGCGCGCCGGGGTTGTTGTGGGCCAGGATGCGGATCATGATCTGTACCGGGCGGCCGGAGCTGAGCAGGCGCGAGAAGGATTGGAGGCCGCTGCCGGCGACCCGGTCGGCGTCGTCCAGGGCGATGATGCTGGGGACGAGGAGGAGTTCTTCCTGGGAGAAGGCTTCCCACTGGAAGTTGTCGAACCAGGGGTCGTGGATCACCGGGTCGTAGATGCCTTTGATTTCGAGCTGGGCGATGCGTATGGCGGCGAATAGGTCGGCGAGTTTGGCGGCTTCGTGGTCGAAGAGTTCGGTGGCCTTGGCGCAGGGGTCCGGGTCGGTGAGGTCTTTGGTGTCGCGGCTTTCGGAGAGCCAGTGTCCCGCGACTTTGCCCAGATGGACGAAGCGGACCCGGATGGGGTCCGGTTGCCAAGCCTCGAGGATTTCGAGGGTGCGCTGGATGCGCTCACGTCGTTCCGGCGGCATTTCCTGGGTGCCTTTGGTGTGGTCCATGACCGCCGAGAGGGCGGCGGGGTCGAAGCGCTCGCCTTCGGGACCGACGCTGTCGCGGGCCTGGCGCGGCTCGATGGCCTCGTCGGATTTGCCCCATTCCACCTCGAACAGGGCGCGCAGGCCGCGGATGGATTGGTCGATCTGGGATTGGAACCGGGCCAGGCGCGGGATGACCCGGCTGCGCACGGCGTGGATGAGTAGGTGCAGGGCCGGATAGCGGCCGTAGCCCATGATCTGGCCTTCGCTGGCGGCGGCCTGGAGCCGGTCCAGGTCTTGCTGGAGGCGCTCGCGGTTGGCCTGGTCCAGGCTGAGGCGGCGTTGCAGGTCCAGCCCCGCCCCGCGCAGAATCAGGGCGGCCGGCGCGGGTCCTTCGCGTTCCCGCAGGGTCTGGCGCAGGTGGTATTCGAGCCAGTGCAGGTGGTCTTTGAGGATGCGCGCTTCGTCGTCGCCGGGGGCGAATTCCCGCACGGTTCGGGCGAACCATTCCGCCAGGGGTTGTTCCAGGTCGTCGGCGTCCTGGTGGCCATCTCCGTCGCCGGGCGGAAACAGGAACAGGGGGTAGGCGTAGCGCAGCTTGGCGGTGTCGCGGAAGGGCTCGAGCAGGGCCGGGAGGGTGTCGTCGGGCGCCGCTTCGAGCTGGTCCTTCGCCGTGGGTTCGCCGAGGTGGAAGTGGCGCAGGGTGAACATGAGCTCCCGGGTGGCCTTGGCGTCTTTCACGGCCGTCGGCAGGGCCGGGATGCTCTCGGGTTGCGGTCCGGGGATCTGGGTCCGTTGACCCTTTGCGGCTGGGTTGGTAGTCATATCGATTAGGCAATTGGTGGAAAAGATGTGATCCGAATTATGTTTCGGTGAGGGTGAATTTTTAAGCGCGTAGGATGGGTAGAGGCGCGGGCTCGGGTAGTGGTTTTTGGCGCGGTTTTTCCCGCGCCGAAACCCATCCATTAATCCGAATCTAAATCTCTAGCGAGACTCCACCTCAGACCTTTAATGCGTGATTTTTTGGCTCTCTTACGTCTTGTGTGGGTAGAAGCTAGCCAGTTTCATCTCAATTTTCTGTAGGGAACGCCCGACCTAGCGTTCCGGGGTTAGGCACAAATTTTTCGGAACGGCAGGTCGGCCGTTCTCTACAGGGTATGTGGACAAAGCGCGAATAGAGAGAGGCCAATCTTCTCTACCCACAGGATTCGCAAGAGAGCCGATTTTTTGTGCAGTTAATCCAAATCTAAATCTTTAATTCGGGTAGTATCGCTCCAATCCGTAGGATACAGGGTGATGGGTTTCGGCGCGGTTAAGATTATTGGCATACCCTAAAGTTCATTGGCGCGCCTCTACCCATCCTACCGCGCTGTCGGCGACAACCTGCCTGACAGCGAGTTGCGAGGCACTCGATTACAGCGGTCAACCAAGCCTCGAAGCGTAACCTGCCGCGTACTGGCTAGCCAGTACGTGGTCAGGTTGACGCTTTTATTAGGCCAAATTCTCCCCGGGGCCACCGTGCCGCTTGGGTATGAATTATATTTACGGCGCAACTAAAAATCGAATCTCATATATCCCGATTTAGAAAGAGGAACACCTTGTTCGGGTCCGTTAATTATCTTTCCATTGGTTCTAATTTCGAGAGGCCAAGAGTCCGGTTGCATGTGCTGCCACACGCAAATACACCCATCGTGTCCAGCCAAATTGATTTCTTTGCTGTCCTTGTAATCCCCCCATTTAATACTAACCTCGATTATCTTTTTCACTAAAGTCTTATCAATAACAACATAAATCTCCCCGACTTCTGGAGGTGGCTTGTATGTTCTTGTGTCCGCATGTGCTGTTGTAACAAACAGTAAGCCGAACAATAGTACAGCCCAAAAAATCCACAGCAACTGAAACAGCCATGTAAGGCTATGAAAATAGCGGAAAAGAGGGGAGATTACAGGAATGGATGCAAGGAATTCATTCATTATAGCTTTCTCGCAATTGCTATGGCTTTTGGAAAATACCGACGTATTAATACTCAGTTAATATCAATATTTCGGTTTCTCATTCAGCCGATGAGTTGGAAATTCTGCGTCAACAATGAACGCAATTCGCGTTTATATTTGTGAGGAGTTCGGAAGAATTCCTCACAAGCAGCTTTGAATTTGTCGAACGTTTGGAAGTATCGATCGTACAAGATTTTCTTCTTGAAGAATTTCCAGAAACGCTCGATCAAATTCAGATTGGGTGCGTAGCGCGTAGGATGGGTAGAGGCGCGGGCTCGGGTAGTGGTTTTTGGCGTGGTTAAGATTATTGGCGTACCCAAAGTTCATTGGCGCGCCTCTACCCATCCTACCGCGCTGTCTAAAAACTCAAGCCATGTTGAAGGTGCCGGGCCAAGTTCAAAGTTGATGGCGTTGTTAGGCATCGCATCCATCATGCCGGCACAAGCGATAGTTTCGTATGTGAGCGAATGCCAATATTGCACCGCTAATGACGGTTGAAACTTTTTCCCCAAGTTCGCCGAGAAGGTCGTGACCGAAATAAGCGATTGAAACCAGCGCAATGAGTCCAAGACTGCCAAGGACGAAAACTGTGCGGTCTTTGTGGCGGCGACAACCTAGGAAGAGAGCGATAAAGCTGGTTGGCAACACGACCGTAACAAGGGCTTTGTGAAACTCTTCGTCAACCAGAAAGGTGGACGAAATGACTGGAACTGCGACAAGCAATAACGGCGTTACCAAACAATGAAGCATGCATAGCGCCGATGCCGAGATTGCCATGCGATCCAGAAATATTTGAACTTTTGCTTTTTCCATCGTGTGTTCTTAACTCAGTGGGTGAAGCCTAACAGGTTTGTCACATTACAGACTAACCCACCGATGTATACAAGGATCCAAAAAATAAGGAAGTTCGGCAAAATCAGCAGGTAAGCTGAATGTGACAAAGTAGAATCAAATCGTGAGGCGGTCCAGGACGGTGTCGAAGCGTTCCAGCCGTTCCTGGGGGGTCATGTCGGTCCCTTGGCTGGAGAGGTCTTCGTAGCAGGGGGCGTCCGGGTTGTGGTAGAGCAGGCCCACGGGGATCCGCGCCGGGTCGGCGGCGAGCTGGAAGGCCCGGGCCAGGTCGCCGGGGTCGTGCTCGGTCCGGTGGGGGAACTGGCGCTCGAGGTTGGCGGCAATCGGGATGCCTTGCTCGTGTTCGAGGAGCAGGAACCGGGATGGGTCCTCCTGCAGCGCCTTCGAGACCTGTTCCGCGTAGACGGGGCAGCGTTGGATGATGCGCACGAAGCCGGTCCCGCGGTGGCGGTAGGCGGCCTTGAGGGTCTCGTAGAGCAGGGGCGGGTTCCAGTCCACGACCTGGGCCACAAAGGAGATGTTGGTGATCCCCAGGGTGACGGTCAGCGGGTTGAGCGGCTCAATGATGGCCCCGAAGGGGTGGGTATTGGTCTTGAAGCCGATGGGGCTGGTGGGCGAGGTCTGGGCCTTGGTGAGACCGTAGATGGCGTTGTCGAACACCATCAGGGTCATATCCATGTTGTAACGCAGGGCATGGATCCAATGGGCGGTGCCGATGGAGAAGCAGTCCCCGTCCCCGGTGGCGACCCAGACGTCCAGGTCCGGGCGCCGGGATTTGATGCCGCAGGCCAGGGGCAGGGCGCGCCCGTGCAGGCCGTGAAAGCCGTAGGTGCCCAGGTAATGGGGCATGCGGCTGGAGCAGCCGATGCCGGATACGCAGACCGAGAGCTCGGGTTTCTGCTGCTCGTCGCGCAGGATCCGTTGGGCCGCGGCGAGCACCCCATGGTCGCCGCAGCCGGGACACCAGCGGGCCTCGCCGCCGGCGTAGTCGCCGATGGTGAAGTAGCGGTCGAAGACCTCGAGGGACCAGTCCGCCTTGAGTCCGAGCATCAGGTTTTTCCTCCTTCTTCCGCGGCCGCGTCGGTGGCGTCCTGCGGGACGGCCAGACGTTTCAGGATCATCGTGTGGATCATCCCCGGTTGCAGGGGGTGACCGTAGACCACGGACCAGCAATCGATATCCATCAGGGTATGGGCGCGCAGCAGCCAGGCGAGCTGGGCGTAGCGCCGGGTTTCGTCGGTGACCAGCGGGGCCTCGGGGTCGTCGCTGTAGTTGATCTCTACCGTCATGACCTTGCCGAAGCGGGCGAAGATCTCCTTCAGGCCCGGCTCCATGGGGGAGAGGAAGCGCAGGTGCAGGGACGAGACCCTGTGGCCCTGGGCCCGCGCCCGGTCCACCGCCTCCTCGATGGCGCCCAGGGTGGAGCCCCAGCCTACCAGCAGCAGGTCGCCTTCCTCGTCGCCATGGACCACGGGGGCTTTAAGGGTGCTGGCCAGCGCCGCCAGCTTGCGGCTGCGCATATTACAGCCCACCTGGTTGGAGTCCGAGTCGTAGGCCACCTTGCTGAAGTTGGTGTGGGCCAACCCCGTGAGGATGTATTGGCCGCCGGACATGCCGGGAATGGGGCGCGGCGAGAGCCCGGTTTCCGGGTCCCAGTCGTAGGGCGGTACGGCCTGGTCCCACTCCGACTGGTCGATGGGGGGGGCCAGCCAGTCCGGGGTGGGTTCCGGGCGGGGATAGGGTTGCACGCCGGTGGCCAGGTTGGCGTCGGTCAGCAGGATCACGGGGGTGCGGAAGGCCTCCGCCAGGCGCCGGGCCATGATGACGAAGTGCAGGCACTCCTGGATGGTGGCGGCGGCCATGACGATCTTGGGGGCGTCTCCGGGCTCGCCGTACAGGGCGGCCAAGAGGTCCCCCTGCTCGACCTTGGTCGGCAGGCCGGTGGACGGGCCGCCACGCTGCACCACCGCCAGCACCAGCGGAATCTCGGCCATCACCGCCAGGGCCACCATCTCGGTCTTGAGGGCCAGTCCGGGGCCGGAGGTGATGGTGCAGGCGGTCTTGCCCGCGAAGGAGGAGCCGATGGCGAAACCGATGGCGGCGATCTCGTCCTCGGCCTGGTGGACGAAGCCCCCCACCTCGTGGAAGACATCGGCCAGATAGTGGGAGGCCGAGGTGGCCGGGGTGATGGGGTACATGGACACCAGCTCCATCCCGGAGGCCATGACCCCCAGGGCCAGGGCCTGGTTGCCGTTGGTCACGATAAAGCGTTTGTCCCGGGTCTCCTCCGGGGGACGGGGCGGGACCTCATAGCAGGTATCCAGGTGCTCGGCGGCGAAGGCCATGCCGGCGTCGAACAGGCGATGATTCAGGGCGATCACCTCCGCGTCCTTGCGCTTGAAGGTAGTAGTAATCTCGTCCTTGGCCTTGCGGGCGTCCCGCGAGTAGAGATGGCAGAGCATACCCAGCACAAACATATTCTTGCCCCGGCGGGGATTGGGCATGATCTCCAGACAGGCCTGCTCGATGGGCAGCTCGTGGACGATCAACCCATTCCGCCGAAACTCCGTCACCGCCTTGGCGTACTGGGCGCAGATCTCGGGGACCGGATCCTCGCGCCATTTATTCTCCAGCAAAACCACGGTGCCCCGCTTGTAAGCGCCGTTGGCGATGCGCGAGTAGAGCACCTGCTCGTTGAAGGCGACCACCGTATCGGCTTCGTCCCCCATATTGGTGACATCATGGGAGGCGAGGCGGATGCGGATGCCGCTCGCGCCCGCGGGGGAACGCGCCGGCGGTTGGATCTCCGCGGGGATGATCTCCACCGTCCAGACCCCGTTGCCCGTCCGGGCGCAGATGGTCCCGAAGGTCTGACCGGCCTTCTGCGCCCCCTCCCCCGAGTCGCTGACGATCTCGACGATATGCTCGCCGATACGCCGGACGCCGGACGGGACGTCGGTCTGCTCCTGCGGGTTCAAGGGTTCGGTTGCTGCTGTGCTCATAAATGCTACCTAAGATTTCCGGCCGGGCCGAATGCCGCTTCCGGGATCACTGAGCAAGATCCCCGGAACCAAGGCGGCTAAGCTACGGAGGAAAGCCGATGTTGCCTATGACGCAAGTCACCCCCCATCCAACCTCATCCCTGGCGAAGGACGGTGGGCCACCGCGAAAAAGGAGGGTATCGCAAAAGACGACATCCTCCGGTGCCGGTATTCAGGCTAAGGATATGTGAGTTAAGCTGACGGTTCTATTGTCGCAGGGTTTGGTCGCCGAAGAAAACGCCCTTGAGTAAGGTTTCAGGTTATGGGCACCTTACAGATATAAGAGGCTGTCTAAAAACTCAAGCCATGCCACGCGGTTCAGGTCAGCCCCGGTCCTACCAGGCTGGCTACGGCCTAAAGCCCCTCGCCCCTGGCGGGAGAGGGGTGGCAGGGAGAGGGGGGGTCAATGACTCCATACCAAGCAAGATCAATGGGCTAGTCCCTCGC
>JAIZWN010000634.1 GCA_020443945.1 Candidatus Thiosymbion ectosymbiont of Robbea hypermnestra
GCAGCCGCGCGTGTTCTTCGTCGAAGGCGACGGCGAGGAATTGCCGGCGGTAGGCGCCGACGACGAGTAACAGCAAGACGTCCAGCCCCCCCATGAACCACAGGTTTGTCTCCGATACCAGCAGGATATTGCCGAACAGGTAGCTCATGAGGTCTGTCTGGTAGCCCGGTGTCTTGGCGATGAACAGGATGCCCACCGCCATGCCGACCGCCCAGAGGGCGCCGATCAGGGTGTCTTCCTGCACCCGCCACTTGAGCCGCACCCAGCCGATGAGCAGCGCCGCGACCACGGCGACGAGGAGGGCCCCGAGCAAGGGCTCCAGGCCGAAGTAGAGGGCCGCGCCCATGCCCCCCAGCACCGAGTGGGCGATGCCGCCGGCGAGAAAGGCGATGCGTTTGACTACCACGTAGGTCCCCATCAGGCCGCAGCCGATACTCGCCAGGAGGCCCGCGATCAACGCGGATTGCAGAAAGGCGTGCTGGGACAGGGTGACGAAGAACTCGAACATGGTTGTTAGTGCCGGTGCACCACCATGCGCACCTGCTCTCCATAAGAGGGTCCGGATGACTTGGCCATCGACCTCTGCTCTCCATAGAGGGCCCGGATGACCTGGCCGTCGACCTCATCGGTGCGGTGACAGACCAGGGTGCGGTTGAGGCAGGCGACCCGGGCGACGTAGCCGGAAATGAAGCCCACGTCATGGGACACGACCAGGATTGTCATGCGTGCGTTCAGCCGTTCGAGCAGGTTGAAGATATCGCTCTCCAGGCGCAGGTCGATGTTCGCCGTCGGCTCATCGAGAATCATGATCGCCGGCTCGGCGGCCAGGGCCCGCGCCAGCAGCACCCGTTGCAGCTGCCCACCGGACAGGCTGCCGATCTGCCGGCGCGCCAGCTCCGCTACCTCGACCTCCTCCAGGACCTGTCGGACCAGCCGCCGGTCCGATTTGCCGATGCGCACGGGCAGCCAGGTGCTCCACCGGCCCGCCGGCGCGCGCCGGCCGACCCTCCCCAGCAATACCGTTTGCTCCACGGTGATCGGGAAATCCCGCGGGAAGCCGGGATACTGAGGGACATACCCGAGCCGTCGCGTCGCCTCCCGCGGCCGTTCCCCCAGCACGCTGATCTGGCCAGACTGGGGCTCGAGCAGCCCCAGAATCAGCTTGAGCAGGGTGCTTTTGCCGCCCGCGTTGGGGCCGACGATGCCGAGAAACTCGCCCGCCTCGACCTGGAGGTTTACGCCTTCGAGCACCGGGGCCGCCCCATAGGAGAAGCTCAAGTCCCGGACCTCGATGACGGAGTCTGGCGCCATCACTCGGAAAGGGCCGCGGCGATCTTGTGCGCCACCCGGCGCAGATTATCGGCATAATCCGGGGCCAGGGGATCGAGGATCAGGACCCGTCCGCCGATGGCGCGCGCCACCTGCCCGGCCGACTTCGTGGAGAGCTGGGGCTGGACGAAGACGGCCTTGATCCCTGCTCGTTGCGCCTGCTCGATCAGGGTCGCCAGGGCCCGGGGACCCGGCTCCTTGCCCGTCTTCTCGATAGAGACCTGGGTCAGGCCATAGGCCGCCGCGAAATGGCTCCAGGACGGATGGAAGACCATGAAGCGGCGGTTGGTCAGGGGCTCGAGCAGCGACCGGATCTCGCGATCCAAGGCCGCCAGCTCCGCCGCGAACGCGACATAGTTGCGCCGGAAATCCGGCGCCTTTTCGGGCGCGAGATCGCTGAGCCGGTCGCGGATCCTGGCGGCCATGCGCTCGACCAGCCGCGGATCGGTCCAGAGATGGGCATCGCCGGCCCCGGGGTGGTGGTGCTTATGCCGGTGGACGCCCGCGGCGGCCGGTCCATCCCGTCCCCGGTCATGTTCGTGCCCATGCTCATGGTCGTGGTCATGGTCGTGGTCATGCGCGGCCGGGGAAGGTGTCGCCAAAGGCGACGCCCGACGCCCTCCCGAGGAATGGAGGCCGATCCCCGCATGCGCGTCGAGCACCGACATCCCCCGGTTGGCGGAACGGATGCGCGCCATCCAGGCGTGCTCGAAGGGAACGCCGATCCGGATATAGAGATCGGCGTCGCTCAGGGCGGCGATCTGGTGCGGGGTTGGCTCGTAGGCGTGGGGGTCATGGCCGGGCCCTACCATGACGCGCACCGCCACATGCTCACCCCCGATCCGTTCCACGAAGGTCTGCTGCGGCGGCACGCTCACCATCACGCGCATCGGCCGTTCCTCCCGCGCCGGCGCCAGGCCCGATCCGGCGGCGAGAATCCCGACCAGACAAGCCGTCAGAAAACGGGCGAGAACCCGGCGCGATAAGGGCTGTACGTTCGCTTTGCTGGTCATGGCTTCCAATCCATCTATGTGTCAGGTCCCGGATGATTACGAGGGATTTTTTTAAAGAGCTGGGGTTTTTTCGCGTGCCAAGCTTGGAGCATTTGG
>JAIZWN010000635.1 GCA_020443945.1 Candidatus Thiosymbion ectosymbiont of Robbea hypermnestra
GCAGCCGCGCGTGTTCTTCGTCGAAGGCGACGGCGAGGAATTGCCGGCGGTAGGCGCCGACGACGAGTAACAGCAAGGTTCCCTCCGTCGTTAGAACTGTTTGAATTATATACAATATTTTGTAAATTGAGAATGCTCCCCGGCTCTTATCTGATTTCCTTTCCCCTGCCCTCTCCCCTGCCCTCTTCCGGCGGGAGGGTGTCGCCCTTTGCGGCCTTCCCGGCCGGGGGAGAGGGCGCGGAACGCCCGGCTTCGGGCCTTTCCCCGGCTGCTTCCGGAAGACCGCCGCCGGATTGCAGGAACCGGAGCCGCCCGCCGGCCCCACCCGCCGGCGGCGCCGACGGGAGATCCGCCAGGCTCAGCTCCTGGTCGAGATGACCACACGCGCGGCAGCCTTTCCAGCCGGGCGCGACCAGAATGAATCCGTCGACGCGGGCCAACAGATCCGTCGTGGGGTCGATGTGCCGGGCGGCGGACGCGAGCAGGTTCGGGTTGAGCAGATAGAGGGAGTCGGCCTCGTAGCGGCCCGTGTTCACCGCGGCCAGGGCCCTTTTCTGCGCGCCCTCGAGCGCCCTCGGATCGACCCGGGCGAGGTAGACCGCGTCCGTGCTCAACCCATGCCGCCCCGCATAGGCCGCGAGCTTGTGCCAATGGGGGGAAAGATTCACCGGGGGAACCCACCGCACCTTGCGGTAGCGGGCGGCGGCCTGGTCCCAGAAGGGACCCTGCAAGGGGGTCACCCACCCGGGCGCCGGCGCTATCGCCAGCCGCTTCCGGAGCCCCCGCCAGCCGGCGCTGGTATCGACCGCCTGGATGGCGAGGGCGACGGCGAGCAAGACGATGGCGGTGCGGGTCCCGTAACCGCGCACGACGACGAAGATCATCGCCAGGACCAGCACATAGAACAGGGGCCAGAACATCCGCCCCGAACAGCGGAATATGCTGGCGGCCCGCAGCAAAGGCTCGGCCAGCGGCAGCTCGATCTGGAGGGGTCCAATCCCGATCTTGTTGGAGAGCGCGAACAAAAACAGGCCGACCAGGGTCCCCGACAGAATCACGCGCCGCCTTGCCGCCGCCAGCAGACCCGTGTGCCCGGCGATCAGCGCCGGCATGGCGAAAAGCGCCAGGACGACGACCCCGAAGCCGAGATAATTGAAGCCCTCGTGCTCCCCGATCTTCCGCCAGGCCGCCGGCAGGCTCTTCATTCCATAGGACCAACCCTGGGGATCCAGGGGGGCGAGCAGGTTCATGCGGAAACTGCCGAAGCCGGCAGCCGAAACCCCGGTTCCTATGGTGAAATAACCCGCCTGCCAACAGGCGAACCCGACGATTGCCGGGAGCCCGAGGAGCTCCAGCGCGGCAAGCCGGGTGGGTCGCTCGCGCCGCACCCAGGCCTGCGCCAGATCGGCCAGCCACAGGGCCGCGACCATGACCAGCAGGTAGGGGTGCACCAGGGCGGCGACCGTGAGGACCAGGACCCAGGACAGGGCGCGCCGCCGCCGGTCCGGACGGAGCATGAGGTAGAGCGCCGCGAGGATCAGAAAATGCCCGGCCAGGCTGGAGTGGGAAGGCATGCGCCAGAGCATCGGCGGCGCGAAGACGAACAGGCCGGCACCGAGCAAACGCACGGCGGGGTTCTCCGCGATCAGGCCGACCAGCCGCCACGCGAACCAGGCCTGGAGCAGAAAGCAGATCAGCAGCCACAGACCGATATATTGGAAGTTCTCGGGCAGCAGGGAGGAGAACGGCTTGAACACGAACGCCAGCAGCGGGTTCGAGTCGGAGAACACAATGGCATTGCCGAACTCGAGGCCAAAGTCGGGATTCAGGCCGATTGGAAACGACCACTCGGCGTTGCGGAAGAACTGCCAACCCAGATAGTGAGAGGGGGGGTCGAAGAAGACCGGCAACCAGGCGAGATCGGTCGGGTTCAAGATCCGCGGCCCGACGACGAGAAAAAAGGCCGACAGGCCCAGCAGCAGCGGCGGGACGACATCGGCAAGCCCCCGATTCCAGGCAATTCTCACGCCCACGCCGGAGCGCCCCGCGGGATTCCCCGCCCCTGGGAGCGGCCAATCGGGGACCGCCCGCCGGATGTCGTGCGCGGCCTGTCAGGTAACCGGTTGCCCTGCCTCTCCTTCATCGGTGGTGTGGTGACCTTGTTGGGAGTGTTGTAATTTTGTCGTCCCTGGGTATATACGCCGAATCCCGGACACAACCAAAACAGGTTACGGTTTTGTCGGCACGCGCATCGCAATCTGCTAATAGGACAGGATTCACAGGATTTTCTTAGATTTTCAGGATTATTTTTTGTGGGTTCTGAACGTTCGCCGCACGGTGACACTGTGTCCAAAA
>JAIZWN010000636.1 GCA_020443945.1 Candidatus Thiosymbion ectosymbiont of Robbea hypermnestra
TGTGATCTATAGGATGATAGGACAGGCAAAGCCTAGCGTGGTCTCGCGCCCCATCCTACAGATTTTAGGACTACCCCCCGCTGAACACAGACAAACCTCCCTTGCCCCCGTTTATGGGGGCAAGGGAGGTTGCTGGTTAGCTCCCCGTTGGGTGACGACTCTCCAGCAACCTGTCACCAGCTAGACTGAAAACATCGATCGAGACACGCCATGAAATTAAAAGTGCTTGTTCACGCTGCTGAAGAGGGTGGTTTTTGGGCCGAGGTTCCCGGTTTCCCAGGTTGCATTTCAGAGGGCGATGATTTCGACGAAACATTGATAAACATCAGGGAAGCTGCAGAGGGATGGATTGCCGTGGCGACGGAGAAGGCCCTCGAAGTTCATCTGGATGAAGTAGCGGAAATTGAGTTGTGAAATCAATTTCCGGCAAGCGACTGTGCAAGATCCTTGAAGCGCATGGATGGACGCTCAAGCGCATCAACGGAAGCCATCATATCTACACGCATCCTGATAGCAGCGGAATTCTTACGGTTCCGGTGCATAGAAACCGAGATTTGAAACGCGGAACTCTTACGGGGCTTTTAAAAGAGGCAAAGTTGTCGGAAAGTGACATTTGATCGCCCAACAAAAGCCTACAGCCGGCTGCCAAAAGTGCCGCTCGCTACGCTCGCGGGGAAATGGGGTCAGGTCTTGATCCGTGACCCTTGAAGGTACAGATCAAGACCTGACCCCTTTCTCCACCGACGATTCGAATGTTTATTGCAAGATTCTAATAGGACAGGATTAACAGGATTAACAGGATTTTTTATTTTTAATCTGTGGGAATCTGCGTAATCTGCGGATAAAAGCAATGGACACAGGACCGTAGGGCGGGATGGCGTAGCGTATCCCGCCGCGTCG